>JBDTLQ010000234.1:0-5679 GCA_039934715.1 Ignavibacteria bacterium
GACCTCGCAGACAATTGGAATTAATCAGTCAGTCTATGTTAATTCCACAGATGAATATCTTGCAGGAGCTGACGATCCCGATATAAGCCCTTCAAATGCAGTCACACTGCAGGCATGGATTTATCCGCTTTCAACTAACGATGGTATTATAATACATAAAGGACCTCCGGCAGGAGGCGCATCAACAAATTACAGGTTGAACATAACAAACAAAAAGCTTGCAGCAATGATCAACGGCACTGCTTTTTCTTCGACGGATACAATTCCTGCCGGGCAATGGACTCACATTGCCTTTACCTACAGTTACAACAGTTCAATCTTCCTTGGCTTCTATAATTTTTATGTAAACGGGAAAAGAATAAATGGAGGAACAGGTTTCGGGGTAGGTAATATCCAGGACGGTTCGGATTCACTTTACATTGGAGGGTCGATAGGTCAGTCTGATTTCAATGGTTATATCGACGAGGTCAGGATCAGCAGCCGCGCAATGAACGAGACGGAATTAAATGATTCGCTTTATGTCCCAATGGAAAATAGCAGCAATCTGCCCGGAGTTACAATTGCATATTGCTTTGACGGGTACACTTACTGCAGCAGTCTCCGTGGACCTCATCTGTATTTTAGAAACGCATGTTTGTTTACTACTCCTAACTCTCCTTATCCCGTATCTCCCTTAAATAAAGGCACGACGCTTCCATTTTTCCAGAAGGGCTATTACATCAAAAGCACAGACAGGAGAATTCCGGAAACCGGAAGTGTTGGCTACATGACAGAGGATAGTCTGGAAGTCTTTCTTGATGAAAACATCACGGATATAAATTTCTTTGTTGCATTCAATCATGATAATACGCAGGAGTTAGAATTGTTTCTTAAATCTCCCGGTGGTACCATTCTTCAAATATTAAACTCAAATAATTTGGTTCAGCAGGGCGACAATATAATAACAGTTTTTGATGATCAGTCCGTTAATGATTTATCTAATGGATTGTATGCAACATTTTCACCTTCAATAAAGCCCTTAAATAATTTGAATCTTTTTAATGGCAGCGGCTCTAAAGGGATCTGGAAAATATTGATTCATGACTATGCCGGTACAGGAATAGGAAGGTTATACTCCTGGGGATTGCAATTCAATTATAAAACTGTTCTTCCAAAACTCCTGCAGTGTAATGCATTTATACAGGGATTTTATAATTCCCCTACAGATAATATGAACCGCGATACTTTAAGATCATATTTAAGAAATTCGGCTTCACCGTTTGCTATCATTGATTCTTCAAAAGTATATATACAGCCGGATGGTTCCGGAGTTTTTAAATTTACCAGTTCGTCAGTCCTCAAAGGAATAAAATATTACCAGGAGATAAAACACAGAAACTCTATAGAAACATGGAGTAATGCAACGGGTGTCATGTTTCAGCAATTAACTTTCCAGGCAGCTTACGATTTTACATCAGACAGTACAAAGGCATTTGGAAATAATATTGTTAAAATTGATAATTCCCCGCTGAGATTTGCAATATACTCGGCTGATGTAAATCAGGATGGATTTGTAAATCTTAACGATATTATAATAATATCAAACGATGCTTCAAGCTTTGTTACGGGCTATGTCAAATCAGATGTAACAGGAGACAACGTTGCTAATTTGGCCGATATCGTGCTGGCTTATAATAATTCAAATAATTTTGTGAGTGTAATAAGACCTTGAAGATAGTTTATAGTTTATAGTTTATAGTTTATAGTTTATAGTAGCAAACTTTTAAATCCTATTACCACTTCATCCGTCCCGACGGAGTCACTCGCCGCTCTTTGCGAGGACACCGGCGGAAGCATGTTTGACGACTGATATTAACTCTTAACTGCTAACTGCAAAAAACCTCACCCCTTTCCCCTCTCCAAAAGTGAGGGGAAGAAGATGTAAAAATTATTAACTGCTAACTGTTTAACTGCTAACTGCAAAGACCTCCCCCTGCGCCCTCCCCGCCTTGCCGGCTAGCCTCGCTTCGTTTCGGCGAAGCCGGCGAGGCAGGCTTTGTAAGGAGGGGATCAGCGAATAGACACACAATTTTAAGATGACGATTTTCTAAATCTTCATCCTCCCTCCCCTTAACAATGGGAGGGCCGGGGTGGAGTTAATGATTCGAAGCAACTTCAGGGATATAAAAATCTGTTAACTGCTAATTTTGAAGGACTTTGCAAAATATGTTCAGCAAAGTTATTTTTGTATGTCCTTAATAAATTAATAAAACTATGAAAACAATAGTATTGGTCCATGGGTCATGGATGGATGCTTCCTGTTGGAATAAAGTAATTCCACTTTTGGAAAAAGCAGGTAATGAAGTTATAGCGCTCAATCTTCCCGGCCACGGCTCTGACAATACTCCGACTGAGAAACTAACGATGCAGTCTTACGCGAATGCAGTAGTGAATGCGATCGGTCACCGCACCGGTATAATATTGGTGGGACACAGTATGGGAGGAATGGTGATATCACTAGCTGCTGAACAGATCCCCGGCAAGATTAAAAAGCTGATTTATATCTGCGCGAGGCTGCCGGCAAACGGTCAGTCACTGCTGATGCTTGCATCAATGGATCCCCATCACAGTTGGGACAATCACTAATTCCTTCCGATGATAAGCTCACTTTTGATGTAAAGAAAGAAAACATAGTTTCAATATTTTATGCCGATACGCCGGAAGCTATCATAGCGCAGCAGCTCAAAAACTATAAGGCCGAACCTGCTATACCATTTTCCAATCCGGTAACACTTACAGATGATAACTTTGGCAAGGTGGAAAAAATATATCTGTATGCACTTTATGATACTGCAATTACTTTTGATCTGCAGAAACAGATGGTAAAAAAATCAGTTGTCGGTAAAACATACGAACTTCATAGCAGCCACACACCGATTTTTTCAATGCCCGAAAAGGTCGCTGAAATTATTTTGAAGGAAAGTGAATAAGATATGAAGGACTCCAATCTATTTGTAAAAATGTTTTAGAAAAGAAAATGAAAGGGAGAAAAAGACAAATAATTTTTCTAAAGTATTTGCTAACTGCTAACAGTTTAACTGCTAACTGCATAAGCCCCTCCCTTTAAAAAGAAAAGTAGAGAGAGAAAAACGCGAATCATTATTCTAAACTATGCTAAAATTAAATCAAGGTCTTATAAGGTGCACAAAATTAAGCGAATTATTATAAGTAATAATTAAGTCCAACAGATCTGTTCTATTATCTCCCGTCACATCAGTCTTTTTATACCCGGTAGCAAAAATTGCGGCATCATTATATATTAAAATTAAATCAGCTAAATTCACATGACCTTCCTGGTTTACGTCTCCACTGTACATTGCAAATCTTATTGGTACCGAGTCAACCTGCTTCATGTTGTTTCCGAATGCCTTTGAAGCTAAGTCAAACATTGCATAATTATTAGTTCCTGTCTGTAAGAATTGACCACCGGCTTTGCTCCACGTTTCAATTGAATTCCTATGCTTTACGACTATATAGTAAGATCCGGGAGACGTATTGCGAAATCTCAAAGTTATCATTCCGGTTTTTGACACAACACCCTTTGCCGAGTCAACCAATACGTATTGAGGATATGAACTTCTGAGATACACTCTTACAGTATCCGCCGTCTGAATATTTGTTGACGGATTATAAAATCCCTGAATGAAAATACCCAGGTTTAAAGTGACAACCGGATGTGGTGGAGATGACATATAAATAAACGCCTGCCCTTTGAGTGAATCGTACCCATCTGCTCCCACTATAACATCCCGGTACCCGTCACCGTTTACATCTCCTGCTCCGGATACGGAACTCCCAAACCCTGTATGATCGGGAAACATTGTTGTCATGGTAACATCAGGAATATTTTTCATTGATGGACCTCCATAATATATATAAGCATGCCCACCGGAGCCTAATGTTTTAAGGCTTGCTCCCACTATTACATCCTGATACCCGTCACCGTTTACATCACCGCATCCTGATACTGAATTAGCGAAATCTTCAGTTGATGATAAACCTGTCAGCGTTATGTCGGTGACATTATTCATGGATGGTCCTCCATAAAAAATCTCTGCCCTTCCATTATCATCTTTCTCACCTCCTATTATTACATCAGGATATCCGTCCCCATTTACATCTCCGCAACCTGAAACTGAAATTCCAAAATATCCTGAACCAAATCCGGTCATTGTTACGTCAGCAACATTGTTCATAGAAGATCCTCCATAAAAAATATAAGTGCGGCCTGATATAGCAGCATAATATGGTGCTCCGACAATAACATCCGAATAGCCGTCCCCATTTAAATCACCCGCACCGGAAACAGAATTTCCAAATTGATCGCCGGCAAATTCCCCTGTCATAGTTACATCAGCAACATTATTCATTGAAGCTCCTCCGTAAAAAATATATGATCTTCCTTTATTAGAATTATATTCATTTGCACCTACTATCACATCCTGAAAACCATCGCTGTTAACATCACCTGCACCCGCAACTGAATGTCCAAAATAATCTGAAGGAAATTCTCCATGCATGATCACATCCGGCACATTATTCATTATTGACCCACCATAAAATATGTATGCCTTTCCGTTACCGGAATTTTCCAGAGCTCCTATTATAACATCAGCATATCCGTCGCCATTTACATCTCCGGCTCCTGAAACGGAAAATCCAAAATAGTCATATGTTATCTCACCTGTAAAAACCACATCCGGCACATTGTTCATTAATGGTCCTCCGAAATAAATGTAAGCTCTGCCGGTAGATGTATTGTAAATTGGAGCTCCAACTATTATGTCAGAATATCCGTCGCCATTTACATCTCCGGCCGAAGCAACAACAAGTCCAAAATCGCTATAAACTGTTTCACCTGTTAGTGTTATATCAGAAATATCATCACCGGTAACCACATTAGTATAAAGATATGCACGCCCTCTGTTTGAATTGTAGCCATATGCACCAATAATAATATCAGAGTATCCGTCACCATTCACATCCCCGGCAGAAGTAGAAGAGATTCCAAAAAAATCACCGGCTGTTTGGCCGGTCATTATAAGGTCCGGGGTGTTATTCATTGCCGGACTTCCATAATAAACATATGATCTTCCGGTAACAGAGTTGTAATTAATTGCCCCTGCGATTACATCCGCATACCCGTCACCATTTACATCACCTGATGCTGAGACAGACCATCCGAACCAGTTATTTATACCTTCACCTGTCATAATTACATCTGCAACATTGTTCATTGCAGCGCCTCCATAATAAACATAAGCTCTACCTGTATTCGAGATATATCCATAAGCTCCGGCAATCACATCAAAATACCCGTCTCCGTTTACATCTCCTGCTTTTGATACGGAAATACCAAAGTGATTATTTATCGCTTCACCTGTCAGGATAACATCGGCAACGTTGTTCATTACAGCTCCGCCATAATAAATATAAGCGCGGCCGGTTGAGCTGTTATATCCCGGAGCCCCTACTATTACATCTGAGTATCCGTCTTTGTTTACATCTCCTGCAAAAGAAACAGAAGTTCCAAAACGGTCACCTAAAGCCACACCAGTCATGATTACATCAGGGATATTATTCATTGATGAGCCTCCATAATAAACATAAGCCCTGCCGGCATATACATTATACTCTAAT
>JBDTLQ010000235.1:0-5671 GCA_039934715.1 Ignavibacteria bacterium
GGTAATAAGATCATTTACAACTCTACCGGCTAAGATCTCGCTTCCACCGTCTGAATAATTTGCTGAAGTATCAATTAAGTTTATACCTTCAGTGAGTGCCTTGTAAAGCGAGTCATAATGCTGTTTGATACTGATATCAATCCTGTAACAACCGAATCCCGCACGGTTAATTTTCATACTGATTTTTTGAAGACAAATTACTCATATTTAAAGTTTGTAAAAAGTCCAATGAATGTTTCAATACGAAGAAAAGATTCCGGAGTTAAGAAAAGGACATGCAGTGCCGGCAGCAATTACCATTGTTCTTATTTGAATATATTACATATTGACCTTTTCATTTGACTTATTGGTCATACTGTCAAAAACACCGTTAGGTTTTTCTAAATTGATTATTAGAAAAGAAATGCTTTTATGAAAAAAATATTTCTTGTATATTGAATTTTTTAGATTTAACTTTGTGGTGCAAAGTACTTTCCAATTCATAATGTTAAATAAAATTGAAAAAAAAACACCAGCCATCCTTTACCTTGAGACATTGCAAAGTGCTGTGTAATATCCGTTTCGGGATATTTCATCTTACCTCCGGAGTTTTGGTTTTTATTAAATATGAACCTTTCGGAAATTGAAGGAGATAATAGAAAATCTTGATAAGGCATTCGAAAGCAGGATACGGCTTGGCGTGATGTCAGTTCTAATGGTCAATGATTCATCCGATTTCAATTCTCTGAAGGAATTGCTCAATGTCACCGATGGAAATCTTGCCAGTCACATTAATGCTCTTGAAAGAAATAAATATTTAAAGATCAAAAAAAAAATCATTAAAAAAAAAACCAATACAGCTTACAAAATAACTGATGCCGGCCGAAAAGCTTTCAACTTACATCTTGGAGCCCTTGAGAAGCTGATCCGTAAGAGCTGAGTATCACAATTTACAAACAATATATTTCTAAAAAATTAAAAAGCAATTTAATAAAACCCGGAATTTGAACATGGATATTTTCGAACATCGGGGATTGATTAATAAAAAATTATTGCTTGAAACAAGAAAGATCACATTATGAGTAAAAGTTTTTTCGATTCTGCAGTCTTCAATTTAATACTGGCGGTCATGTTCGGGATAATTATCTCTTACATTGATCTTCACAACACTGATGTCCAGCCGGCAGTAATGCTACTGGTGATCTTTTC
The DNA here is from genome assembly GCA_039934715.1 of Ignavibacteria bacterium. GTDB lineage: Bacteria > Bacteroidota > Ignavibacteria > Tepidaquicellales > Tepidaquicellaceae > JAGPCH01. The sequence continues at coordinate 1,189 of JBDTLQ010000235.1, forward strand.
CTTTATGCTCGGTTACAAAGATCCGCCAAGGGCATGGCTTTATTCCTGCATGCTGGCTTTGTCAATCATTGCCGGTTATCTAATATCACGTTTGGCCGGCTTTGAGCCCGAAGGACCGCCTCCGGATAATCTCTTCTGGACCTTGCTTGCCTTCATACCCTCTTTTGCCGGAGGATATGCCGGAGTTTTAATTAAGATACTTTTTAAAAAAACTATTTCTTAGGCAGACCTGGATCTTAGATCATATCATTGGCATTGTTGTCCATTATTTCCAAGTGAAATCTTTTTTGATTTTTAAAAATTAACCCTTTAACTTTTTTAACCGCAAAGCGCGCAAAGAAATCAAAGATTTATTGCATAATGTTCTATTTAAATTAAGAGACTTAATCTTTGTGGGCTTTGCGGTTAAAACCAACGTTTGATTCCTAAGCAAACATTTTGGACAGATGTGAAATCATTGCAGTAATAACTTTACTTTTCCCTATAAATTTAGTCCTGCCAATTCCCGTACTTCCGAAATTTTTATTTGGAAGACAAGTCATTAATATTTACAGGGCAGGATTTAATTGAATATTTGAATTAGTTAATCTATTTTATGTAAAATATTTATCACTAATGCCCGAAGTTCATAAGGAGAGATCCCCGGACATTTCTGAATTTGACAAACTTTGGGATTATAATGATCCTTCAGGCACTGAAAAAAAATTCAGAGAGTTCCTCCCGGAGTTAGAAGGTCCTGATAATGTATCTTTACGTCTGCAGCTTCTCACACAGATAGGAAGAACACTGGGTCTGCAAATGAAGTTTGAGAACGCCCATAAGGTTCTGGATGAAGTAGAATCCGTTCTGAAATTAAATGAAGGACATGACATTGCCCGCATAAGATATTTACTTGAAAGGGGCCGCACTTATAACTCTTCCAAAAAAAAGGATCAGGCTATCGAACTTTTCCTTAAAGCTTATGAAATTGCACTGAGGCATAACGAAGATTTTTATGCAATCGATGCAGCTCATATGCTCGGCATAGCGGAGTCTCCTGACGAAGGGTTGAGGTGGAATGAAAAGGCAATGAAACTTGCCGAAGCATCTTCCAATGAAAGAGCCCGTAACTGGCTCGGAGCATTGTACAATAATAGTGCGTGGACTTATCACGACAGGAAGGAATATGATAAAGCTCTTGAACTGTTTGAAAAAAATGTAAAGCTCCATACTGAAAGAAAAAGCAAAAGACCGTTGATCATCGCTAAATGGTCGGTTGCCAGAGCTTTACGATCATTGGCCAAGATCAATGAAGCAATGGAAATGCATAAGAATTTATTAAAAGAGATCGAAGAAAACAAACTGGAGCAGGACGGATATATTTTTGAAGAGCTTGCTGAATGCAATCTTATAAAGAATAATTCCGAAGAAGCAAAAAAATATTTTTCACTTGCCTATGACCTTCTCTCAAAAGATATCTGGCTTGCAGAATACGAAAAAGAGCGGCTGCAAAGAATTAAGGATCTTTCATCTTAACTTGGTTTTAAATTGAATATAGGTCATATCGAAATATTCGTTGAGGATCCTATAAGATCCAAAGAATTTTATGAACGGGTTTTAGGATTTGAAATTGAAGAGGTTCAGCACGGAAAGTTTGTATGGCTAAGATCGGGCAGCAATAAATTTCTACTGCGACCCGGGAAGCATAATAATGATGCAGTTGAATATAAAAATTCAGATACGGGTTTTGTACTTTATACTGATGACCTTGAAAAAACCCGTGATGACCTGATCTCAAAGGGCCTGGAATTCAAAGCCACAGACGGTTCTGAAAACTGTCTTACCTTTACCGATCCTGATGGTAACTGGTTTCAGCTTGTTAATCCGGATCATAGTTAATAATTTTATTTTCTAAATTTCTAAAATTTTATTTATGGGAACAACAAACTTAACCGCCGAAGAGTCAAAGAAGACTGAGGATGAATTAAAGGACATCGAGCAAAAGATCGAAGAGCTGAGAAAGAAAAGGATCGAACTGAATTCGAAGCTTGCTGAAATGGACGTCAAAGATTATACTTTAAAAGACAGAGAAGGAAAGGATGTAAGGCTTTCAGAAATGTTTGGAGATAACGAGCATCTCGTACTAATACATAATATGGGCAGGGCGTGTTCATACTGTACAATGTGGGCAGACGGATTCAAAGACACATACAAAGAGATCGAAAAGAAAGTCCCTTTTGTACTTGTGAGCCCGGACACACCAGAGGTTCAGAAGAAATTCGCTGAGTCAAGAGGGTGGGACTATAAAACTTTTTCCGCTGCTGGAACAGATTTTATCTTTGACATGGGTTACGATTTTATAAAAGACGGTAAGCATAATTACTGGCCGGGAGTTTCTGTATTTGAAAAAAAACAGGACGGCAGTATAAAAAGAGTTGCAAAAGATTATTTCGGACCGGGAGATTTTTATTGCAACATCTGGCATTTTCTTGACCTTCTGCCGACAGAAGATATTATAAATCAATCCTGATGTGTGGATCTTAGATAAAGACAATTTAAACCGGAAATGTATTGGGAGTAAAATTTAAATCGCCAGACTATGTTACCCAAAATGTTCGTGTTTGTTAGCTCCTTTCGAAGTTAACGCGGACAAGAAGTCTGGCGATTTTTTTTGTTGTTATGGATCTCACACTTGAAAAAGAAATAAACTCATCTCAGCAATCCTGCTACCATGCTTTTACAGATCCCGAACATTTATCCGTATGGTTTACAACAAATGCGAAGAGTGACCTGAAGCCCGGAGGCAGTTACGATCAGCGGGAAAAGCATCAAAAAATAATTTATGGAGAATATACTGGTAAAAAAATTTCTTGAGCAATACATAGTGATGATCGAGTGGGTCAATCTTTATATTAATGCGCTGACTGATAAAGACTTTGAAATGGAATTGTCTCCCGGAAAAAATCACGGTGTCTGGATACTCGGACATATGATCGCAAGCGATGATGATTTTTCTTTAATGATGGGAAAAGGCGAACTCTTATTTCCGGAATATCAGGAATTATTCGGACAGGGAAGCAAGCTTCAGCCTGTAAAAAATTACCCCGCTGTTGAACAGCTTAGAAAGCAATGGAACGATCTGTTTGAAAAAAATAAAAAAATATATGAAGATCTGAAGGACGCTGATTTTAACCAGCCGCCGGAAAATACAACTGATGCCAATAAGGATTTTTTTAATACGAAAGCAAAAGTAATAATGGCATGGCAGCTTCATCAAATGTATCATGGCGGACAACTCAGTGTTCTTGCTGTGAGATCCGGGAAAAAAATGTTCTGAACAACATAATTTTACTTTAACCATTCCTGTAAACTTGTCGAAGACGAAATTCATTTCCAAATGGAAACTTTTCCTGTCAGACCGCACTTTAAGAATTGAATTTATTTTATCAGTCCTCTTATTAATTACAACTGTATATTTTTTCAGCAGGTATTTATTGTTCAATGAACTTCGTTCCGGAGCAATACTTGATGACCCTCTTCTCAAACACTTCAGCGCAATTGATCTGAACTCTTTAATATTCTTTGTGATATATTCTTCGCTGCTGATCGGACTTATCGCGTTTGCATTTGATCCCGAACAGCTAATGACTGCATTCCAGACATATACACTGATGGTCCTGTTCAGAATGCTTGCGATGTATCTTGTGCCTCTGGATCCGCCGCCCGGCTGTATTGATCTGCAGGACCCTGTTGTATTTTTATTAGGCACAGGTAAGAAGATCATTAAAGATTTGTTTTTTTCCGGTCACACTGCGACAGCTTTCATGTTGTTCCAGGTTGCGAAGAACAAAATTTTGAAAACTTACTTTCTTCTTGCAACTATTACGGTAGGCATCAGTGTCATTTTACAAAAAGCTCATTATACAATTGATGTATTTGCCGGTCTGATCTTTTCTTATGCTTCATACCAGATCGTTAAAGCTTTACACAAAAAATTTTATAAACCTGAGCATTTAAAAAATGGATAAAAAAATTAAATTTTCTTCCGGCGTGAAATGGGAGGACATTGTAGGATACAGCAGAGCTGTAAAGATCGGTAACCGGATACTTATTTCCGGTACAACTTCGATCGAAGACGGAAAAATTATCGGTGAAGGTGATTTTTATATTCAGACGAAAACCATTCTTGAAAAGATCCAGAAAGTTCTGCATGAAGCGGGAGCAAAGATCGAAGACGTTGTAAGAACAAGAATGTATGTAACAGACATAAAAAAATGGGAAGAAGTCGGAAGGGCTCATGGAGAATTTTTTAAGAATGTTAAACCCGTAACATCAATGGTAGAGGTCAATGCGCTGGTAGACCCTGCAATGCTTGTAGAGATTGAAGCAGAGGCTCTGATAGGATAAAAGTTTTTATGACCGTTTGACATTTGATGTTTGAATCCATAAGTGTCCAAATTAAATTAAAAAACTTATACTTAGTTTAATATCATTACAAAAAGTG
>JBDTLQ010000236.1:0-5669 GCA_039934715.1 Ignavibacteria bacterium
CGATATGGTCTTCTCAAGATCTAATTGCTCCTTTTTCTTTTCCTGTATATAAAGATGAGAAGGAGTATGATCAGGAGAAGCAGGATGTAATGAAAAATATCGCGATGGTATTTGATAAGGTCGGTGAAAAAAATTCAGTCGGTGATTCACTCAGTAATTTTTTCAGTGAACTGCAAAACATCCTCACTAAAGCCTCGGCTCTTGAGAAGAATAAAGAGGGTTATATAAATTCAGAAAATCTTGATCAGTATAAAGATCTTCTGAGCGTGAAGCTTTCATTTCCTGAGTGGGAGAGAATGTATCTGTTATATAAAAATATGCCCGGCAGCGTTCCTGATGTTTCGTTCAATGATTTTATTTCCACAGTGTCGGGTCTGGTGACGGAATCATCAGGAACCGACATCATAAATTTTGACAAATCGAAGATCATTTCCAAAAAGATCACAATAAAAAAAGATAACAAGAAGGTGCAGGAAGTCACCGATGTTGACAATATTTATGATAAGAATGAGCAGTTAAATCTTTTGAAGGCAAAGTATAGTGAACTCATCCGTGATTCACTTCTTGTTTCTGCTGCCGAAAAGATCTCGAATCATTTTCTCAATGAAAATCTTGTCTATAACAGCGAGCTGACCAACATAGAAACTCAGAACAGGATCGAACAGATAGCCAAGACGATCGGCATAGTAAAGGAAAATGAAAGGATCATAAGCAAGCATGATCCTGTGAACAGGTTTACAAAAATGAAGCTGGACTCTTACAAAAAGGTAAGACTTGAGAAGGTCGGAATGCAGGACCTGATCCTTCAGCAGACAGGAAAGCTGTTTACGATACTGATACTAATGATCATACTCGGACTTTTTCTTTTTTACATCAGGCGTGAAGTGTTCAATGACAATTTAAAGCTGATAATTCTATCATCACTGATACTGATCGAAGCATTTCTTGCTTACACAAGTCTTAAGCTTGATATAGCTGCACCGGTAGAGCTGCTCATATTTGTTCCTGTTGCTTCAATTCTTCTGACAATAATTTTTGACTCCAGGCTGGCATTTTATGTTGTAACAATAATTTGTTTTTTTGTTGCGAGCATCCGGGGAGGGGATTACGCGATCGCGTTCGTTTCATTCTGCGGTTCAGTGCTGGCAATATTCAGTGAGAGGGATATTAAGAACCGCTCACAGATCTTCCGCTCATTCTTTTTCATCCTGATCGGATATATTTTTTCAATACTTGCCATTAGTTTTGTAAGAATAGAAGATTCGCGGATGCTGTGGACAAAACTTTTGTTCGGCGGCATCAACGCGATCATGTCTCCGGTAATAGCTTACGGACTTCTGATCTTTTATGAAAGAGTTTTCAGGATAACCACCGATCTTACATTACTAGAGCTTTCAGATTTCAATCATCCGCTTTTAAAGGAATTATCTTCAAAAGCTCCGGGTACATTTCATCACAGCATAATCATGGGCAATCTTTCCGAAGCCGCTGCTGAATCAATAGGCGCGAATCAGATTCTCGCGCGCGTTGGATGTTATTATCATGACATCGGCAAGTTGACCAAGCCTCAGTACTTTATTGAAAATCAGCTTGATCAGAACAATAAGCATAACGATCTCAATCCGAGCATAAGTACAAAAATAATCATCTCTCATGTCAAGGACGGAATGGATATGGCTAAGAAGCATAATCTTCCTCAGGAGATCATAAATTTCATACCGATGCATCACGGGACAACACTTGTATCCTATTTTTATGATAAAGCAAAAAATGCTTCAAAGGAAGAAGTAATAGATTACATTTATCGGTATCAGGGTCCTAAACCTCAGACAAAGGAAACGGGAATTGTAATGCTCGCTGATTCAATCGAGGCGAGTACGCGCGCCATTGAAGACCCGTCTCCGCAAAAGCTTGAAACTAAGATCCGCGATGTTATACGCAACAGGTTTATGGAAGGCGAGCTCGATGAATGTGACCTGACACTTAAAGATCTTACAAAGATCAAAGAAAGCTTCCTGACAATTCTCATGGGAATACACCATCACAGAATTAAATATCCCGATAAAAATCAGCTTGAGCTGGTTGAAGAATCCCGGGAAAAATCCGCATAAACATTCGGCGTATGAGTGATGAATTTGAGCTTAATAAAAAATTATTCATAAATTATTTAAGCATCGAAAGATCACTTTCAGATAATACGATCTCAGCTTATAGATCAGACTTAGATAAATTTTTTCAATACGCCGAAAACGTAAAGCTTCTGGGAAGTTTCAGTAAAATTACTTCAGACACAGTAACACAATTCCTGTCCTATCTCAGCAGTTCGACGGGAAAACATGAAAAGAAATATTCAGGCAAATCAGTTTCGAGATACATCTCCACTCTTAAATGTTTTTTCAAATATCTAGAGGCTGAAAAAATAATTTCCGTCAACCCGGTTGAAAGCATTGAATCCCCGAAGATTTCAAGATTGCTGCCAGATGTCTTGTCTATTGAAGAGATCGAATTACTCCTGCAGCAGCAGGACTTAACGAACAAGCTTGAACTAAGGGACAAGGCATTGCTTGAAACAATGTACGCGAGCGGACTGAGAGTAAGCGAAGCGATCAATCTCGAAATATCAAATATTTTTTTTGATGACGGTTTTCTCCGTGTCACCGGTAAAGGATCAAAGGAAAGAATAGTGCCGGTAGGAAATACTGCTCTTAAATTTATTTTAATGTATATAAAAGAAAGCAGGGGATTGCTAAAGAATAAAAATTCTTTCAATTATTTATTTCTGAATTTCCGCGGAAGCAAATTATCCCGGATGGGGATCTTTGACATTATAAAAAAATATTGCATCAAGGCCGGCATAAGAAAAAGCGTTCATCCCCATACACTGAGACATTCATTTGCCACGCATCTGCTTCAGGGAGGAGCAGATATCAGGATCATACAGGAGATGCTGGGGCATTCAGACATATCAACGACACAGATCTATACTCATATTGATAAAGACTATCTGATCGAAGTTCATAAAACCTTTCATCCCCGGGGTTAAAAAAGTTAAAAGTTAAAAGTTATACAGTAATAAAGTTTATAAGATCAATCCTGTCTATCCAGTGATCCTCACATCCTGTTTAAATTGAATAAATGTCTTATTATACTTATATTTACAACAATTAATAAATCATTTAACTTTAGGAGAAATATAAAATGAGTTTGTATAAGAGAGTTTACTTTTTACTGGTATGTTCATTTTTGATTGCTGGTACCGGTTACTATATGGGCTGTGCTTCAGCTGAGTCAACTACCGGTAAGCTCGCATTCCAACAGAAGGATTATATCAAAGCGGAAGCTGAATTGAAAAAAGGTCTGCTTGTGGATCAGACTGATGATGAAGGATGGTACATGCTGGGAGTTTCTCAGACTGAACTCGGAAAGTATGATGATGCTCAGAGATCATTTCAAAAGAGCCTGACAATATCCAAGAACTTTGCTGATCCTATAAGATCATACTGGATAGAAAAGTATAATGCAGGAGCAAAAGATTTTCAAAACGGAATAGATGCGGAAACTAAAAAAGACAAAGCAGGTGCAAAATCATTCTATGAAGCTGCTTTAAACTCTTTTATAGCGTCTTCCGTTATTTTTCCGGACAGCCTGAGATCATTCAGCGCGATGGGAGAAACCTATCTTGCACTTGGACAAAATGACAAAGCCATTGATATATTAAATGACATAGCTTCAAAATCCAATTCACCAAAGGATGCCGAAAGAGTTGCAAAGGTATTATTTCAATCAGGTTTGAATCTTATGCAGGGGGGAAATTATCCGTCTTCCATTGCAACATTTAAAAAAGTATTATCACTTCCATCACTTCCAAAGAATGATCCTTATTATGAAACAGCCGCTTACAATCTTGCGCTGGCTCTCGGTAAGCAGGGTGAAGAAATGCGGACAAAGGATGATAAGAGTGATTACCAGGTTAAATTCACAGAAGCATTACAATATCTTGAGCCGATGACAACAAGTCTTACAAAGAAAGATCTTGAGCCTCAGATATATGAACTTCTTGTATCGGTATATGCCAATCTTGGAATGACGGATAAGGCACAGGACGCGCTTAAGAAAAAAGATGAGCTAAAGAAAAATTAAAAGTAATTAAATTAAATGGAACAGATTACTCCGGGACAAAAACCTTCAACATCGGGACGCTGGTTCTGGGGTATATTCATTTCTTTGCTTGTATTGGCATTGGTATTTGTAGGACTATGTTTCATTTTTTTCTCGAAGATCATTTCAGAAACAGACGGCTATTATCATGAAACCAGCGGCGGTAAAGGTAAGATCGCTGTAGTTGATCTTAATTATACAATCTTATCTTCCGAATCTATTGTAAGGCAGTTCAAGGATTACGGTGAAGATAAAAAGATCAAAGCAATAATTTTGAGAGTGAATACTCCCGGGGGCGGAGTGGCTGCGTCACAGGAAATGTATGAGATCATAAAGCAGACACGTGATAAAGGTAAGCCTGTAATAATTTCAATAAGTTCTCTCGGCGCGAGCGGAGGATATTATGCAGCATGCGGAGGAAGTATTATAGTCGCGGATCCCGGTTCACTTGTTGGCAGCATCGGAGTAATAATTAATCTTATGAATTTCAAAGAGCTTGCCGAAAAGATCGGGGTTACTCAGACGATAATTAAAAGCGGAGAACTTAAGGATGCGGGCAATCCTCTGAGAGATATTAATGAAAAAGATAAAGAGTACTTTCAGGATATTGTAGATGATTCATTTGACCAGTTTCTTGAGGTTGTTTCAAAAGAAAGAAAGATAGACAAGGAAAAATTAAAGGAATACGCGACCGGTCGTGTCTTTACCGGCAGACAGGGAAAAGAAATAGGACTTGTCGATTCACTTGGTACATATGAGGATGCGATAAGGATCGCAGCACGCATGGCAGGAATAGAAGGTGAGCCGTCAATTGTAAAAGAGAGAAGGAGAGTTTCCCTTGTCGAAAGAATGCTTGATACCTTTTCAAATAATGAGATCAGATCAATTAAAGAAGAACTGAAGAACGAGTTTGTAGACCAACCAATGCTGCAATATAAATTTGAATATTAATTTCTTAAATAAAAAATTTATATGACACGGGCTCAGATCGCAGCAAGGATTTCAGAAGAAACCGGTCTAAGCAAGAAGGAAACTGAAATTGTAGTTGAAGGATTTATTACCTGCATCATTGATTCTTTAAAAAAAAATGAGACCGTTGAGATAAGAGGCTTCGGCACTTACAAAAATAATATCAAACATCCCAGAATAGCGAGAAATCCTAAAACAGGTGAAAAGATCTCCCTCGGAAAAAGATTTATTCCTATGTTCAAAGTTTCAAAGGATTTTAAGAAAGCTGTTCAGGAAGAACTTACAAAAGACAAATAAAAATATTTTACAAAATAATACATTTAAAGAAAGGAAATAAATGCCCTGCGGTAAAAAAAGAAAAAGACATAAGATGGCAACTCATAAAAGAAAGAAGAGATTAAGAAAGAACAGGCATAAGAAGAAGATCAGATAGTTTTATTGCCGTCAGATAATAATGATCTGACGGCAAATAAGAAATATTAAATCCATCTTTTTAAAAATTTTATTATTTTTTCCTTCCCTAATATTTCTGCTATCAATGG
>JBDTLQ010000237.1:0-5653 GCA_039934715.1 Ignavibacteria bacterium
AGGCAGTCTTGGAACGTTTTGTAAGTCAACCGACGGAGGCAGCACCTGGGCAAATTTAAATTCAATGACTTTAACGGATCTGAACTCAGTTTTTTTTACAAATGAAAATACGGGATACGTCGCTGGTGCCACAGGTCTGATTGAAAAAACTACGAACGGCGGAGCAAGCTGGTTCGTTCAGGGCGCGGGACTGACCATCGATGAATATTATTCAACGCATTTTACAAACAACAATACAGGATACATCTGCGGCTCTTTCGGAAGAGTCATGAAAACAACTAACGCAGGAGATAACTGGGATTACAATCCTATTAATACTATCTTTTTTCTGAGATCAATTATATTTACAAACGATCAGACAGGTTATTGCGTCGGAGGAAATGTTGTGTTCAAAACTACCAACGCCGGAGTTAACTGGAATGAACAGGCAACAGGCACCGACCTATCACTTAACAGCATTTTCTTTGTAAACGATAACACCGGATATGCCTGCGGTAGTCACGGCATAATTATTAAAACCAGCAACGGCGGAAATAACTGGAGCATGCAGGATACTATGCTGAATACTTCAATAAACTCGATTCATTTTTCCGATGTCAAAAACGGCTTTGCTGCCGGCCGCAGAGCATCATCTTCGGTGATATATAAAACCACTAACGGAGGAATAAACTGGTCCTTCTCATCAAACACAGAATACCCTTCTCTCACATCAGTTCATATGATCAGCACATCCGAGATATTCGTCGCGGGAGAATTCGGTACAATATTAAGATCGACAAATTCCGGTACATCCTGGATCACAATTTCACCTTCCGAAAAAACTCAATTAAATGAAATTAAATTTAATTCAGACAGCTCGGGTTTCGCTGTCGGTGAGTCAGGAAAAATTTTAAAAACAAACAACGCAGGTCTGATTTGGGCATCTCAGAATATTAACACGGGTTACAATCTGCGTTCAATTTTTTTCAATAATATTAATACCGGCTACATTGTTGCAGACTCGTTCGAAATCGCTTCCGAATATTACGGCAAGGTCTATAAGACAACCAATGCAGGGAATAACTGGGCTGAACAGTTTCAGCTCAATATGTCTTTCAGAAGTGTTTTTTTCCCGGATGAAAACACCGGATATATCTGCGGTACAACACGCAGTCCTTTAACAATAAGGATTTTGAAAACTACAAATGCCGGTGTGAACTGGTTCTCCCCTACCACTGAATCATTTGTTGATCTGAACACGGTGTATTTCATGACAAATGAAGTTGGCATTGCTGCGGGTGTAGGACAAATTTACAGAACAACTAACGGCGGAGTGAACTGGAATAACATTTCATTCGGGACATTTCCCAACTTCCGGTCAATTGATTTTATAAACAGCACTACAGGATTTATCTGCTCCGGTGTGGAGTTCGGCGGTACAGGTCTCATTTATAAAACTACTAACGGCGGACTGAGCTGGATCAACAGATACATGCGCCCTAACACCGGACTTAATTCGATAACATTCCCCGCAGACAGTATAGGTTATTGTGTTGGATACACCGGGCTGATAGTAAAATCAACGAACGCCGGACTTAACTGGTCTCCTATGCAGTCGAACACTGTGGAGGGATTAAGTTCAGCTGCCTTCGTAAATGCGAACACCGGTTTCGCGTGCGGAAGCAGGGGCACTATTTTAAGTACCTCGTCAGGTGGATCGCCTGTTTCTATAAAGCAGATCAGCAGCATTGTTCCGGAAAAGTTTTATCTCTCGCAGAATTTTCCAAACCCTTTTAATCCGGTGACAACCATCCGTTATCATATTCCTGAAAAGAGTCTTGTGTCAATCAAAATTTATGACATTGCGGGAAAAGAATTATTAACACTTGTTAATGGTAAGCTTGAAGCCGGTGTTTATGAAACCTTGTTTGAAGCAGGCAATCTTTCAAGCGGTATATATTTTTATCAAATAGTATCAACAGATTATTCAGAGACAAAAAAAATGGTTCTTCTAAAGTGAACTAAATTTTTACAACAAAAAAATTGCAAAATAAATTAAAGGAGTAAAAAATTATGAACAGATCTTCTTATGTTACACTTTCATCGCTCGCGTTAATCTGCATAATGTTTGTCGCGTTAAAGGGTGATGATCCATCGTACGGTTACAGAAATTCAAAGTCTGAATCTTTCAATGCAGCCGTTGATTCAAAATTATTAAACATCAACAATATAAGTACATGGTTCAGGAACAATGGTAATTTTAACCGCGACCCTGCTACTCAGAACGCCGGCTTCGAATGGCCAAAAGGTTCGGGTAAATATGCAAGGTATGCATCCGGATTATGGATGGGATGTACTGTGGGCAATGATACTTTAACCGCTGTTGCCGAATACTCTTATGACTATCTGCCGGGATACGTTGACGGCAGCGGAAATCCGCAGGGCATGGATGATCCTTTGTATAGAATTTATTCGATACAAAGAGGAGATACAACGAGTGCTGATTATCAGGACTGGCCTGTAAGTCAGGGAGCTTATACGAATGAGATCGGCAGACCATTCTTTCTCGGAACTCAGACAATGTTCTATGTTTACACGGATGCTTATCCGCACAGCTCGGGCTCAACAAGTCTGGCATCTCTAAAGGCGCAGATACTTCAGACTAACTGGAGCTATACAAACATCGGTTTGAAAGATGTTGCCTTTACTGAATTCAGAGTTATCAACCGAAGCGGGCAGACATGGAACAATGTTACATTAAGTTACTGGACAGATGATGATCTCGGCGATGGTAACGATGATGCTATCGGATGTGATACAAACCGTAATCTTGGATTTACATATAACGCTACTGATAACGATCCTTCATATGGCATCGCGCCTCCGTCAGTTGGAACAACGATCTTACGCTCACCCATAACTTTCACCGGCAACTCCGCGGACACTGTAAAATACTACAGCCCTCCCGGTTCACAGAATTTAATAGTAAAAGCCGGATATAGATTTACGGGAATGAATGTATTCAATACTTACAACAATACAAGCCCTCCCCCAGCCGATCCGTCAAGTAACGCGGAGACCTTTCGTGTCATTAACGGCTTATGGAGAACCGGCGAATCATGGACCAATCCAACCAATGGTCAGTTTACAAAAAAAGTATATTCGGGTGATCCTGTTACCGGTACTGGCTGGATAATGTCCGGCCTGTCTGACAGACGCTTCCTTCAAAGCTTCGGTCCTTTTACAATGAATGCCAATGACACTCAGTCTATTATTATCGCGCAGCTGATCGGGAGAGGCTCAAGCAATCTTAACAGCATAACTGTTTTGAAAAATTTGTCAGACTATGTTCAGACGATCTATGATAATAATTTTCAGAGTGTGCTGGCTGTAAATAAGATATCAACAGAAATCCCGTCATCGTTCAGCCTTGGCCAGAACTATCCAAATCCGTTCAATCCATCAACTGTAATAAACTATAAAATAGCATCAAGTGATTTCATAACATTGAAAGTATTTGACATGAGCGGAAAAGAAATTATGACACTTGTAAATATGAAACAGGAGCCGGGAACATATTCAGTTGATTTCAATGGAGCTAACCTTTCCAGCGGGATCTATTACTATAATCTGAAAGCCGGAGATTTTAGCGAGACACGGAAAATGATAATGCTGAAGTAGAGATTATCTCAAAACGCTTTTTCAACATCGAAGGCTCTAAGACTCAAAGAAAACAAAATCAGCACCTATATTCTTTGAGACTTAGAGTCTTTGAGGTAAAAGAGAATGACTTATTTTGAGAAGCCACTTGCGGTCAAACACTATTTCAACCACGAAGACTCGAAGACTCAAAGAAAACAAAATCAGCACCTATATTCTTTGAGACTTAGAGTCTTTGAGGTAAAAGAGAATGACTTATTTTGAGAAGCCGCTTGCGGTGAAACACTATTTCAACCTAGAAGGCTCGAAGACTCAAAGAAAACAAATTCAACAACTTTATTCTTTGAGACTTAGAGTCTTTGAGGTAAAAAAATATTCTATATGAGGTTACACTCCCCCATCATCAGCCCGGGACACCCAATCCGGAGCTGCATTAATTTTCTGCCGTAAATAAAAATTCAATTGTGCTGTATGATGCTGAACGTGCCTCATATTATAGAGGAGTATTTCGAGAACAGAATAATTTCTCGGACCCGATTCTTCCCGCCATCTTTCCTTTAATTTTTCCTCTGTCAAACTTCCGATCACCTTATGGCATTTTTCACGGACCGATTGAAGATAGCCAAGCAATTCCTCCTTACTATAAATCCTGTCGGGTATAATATCATCAACAGCTTCTTCCGGAATTTCACTGGGTTCTCTAATTGTGAATGATAACGGTGTTGAAAAATTCTTGTGAGGAATTGTAAGGTAATAATCCAGAAAGAACAGGCAATGATAGGAAACATAGAAAAATTTTTTTTCAGTATGCCAGTACTCTTCGGGCCATACTTCTATCGCATTCTTAAGCATATCAATGCTTGCTCCGAATTGTTTCCACAAACTTTGTTTTAGATCTTCTATCATTTTACAGTACCTTTTCTCCCAAAAATCCAACTATGATTTTATATAAAATGCAAAACCTAATTCTAAAATTCAATTTGATAGTCATAGTGTCAGAGTGCCGGTATAAAGCAGGAGACTTTGACAAGAGTTTATTAATTGCTTCGACAGTTGGTCTCAATGACATTTCTGTCATTATAAAAATATGATCCGGATAAATATTAATATCAATAAACATTATTATATTTCTTTTCAATCATTTCTGAATGGCACGTAATTTGAAAAAATAAAAAATGAACATTAGTAATTAAATCATTAATCATTAAATTAAACTAAAACACGATGGCAAAACTGAAAACACTAGAGGACTTTTTAATTGATGAATTAAAAGATCTCTACAGTGCTGAGAAACAATTAATAAAAGCACTTCCAAAAATGGCTAAAGCCGCAACATCAGAAGAACTTAAACAAGCATTTACAGATCATCTTGCAGAAACCGAAAATCATGTGGCACGGCTGGAAAAGATTTCAAAAATCATCGGTAAAGGACTTTCAGGAAAGAAATGCGTTGCAATGGAAGGATTAGTTAAAGAAGGTAAAGAACTTATGGAGGAAGATGCTACTCCTGAAGTTATGGATGTAGCTCTTATTTGTGCTGCGCAAAAAGTTGAGCACTATGAAATCGGGAGCTACGGATGCACCGTCACATATGCCCGGTTATTAGGCATGGAAAAAGTGGAGGATTTATTAGGCGAGACCTTAGAAGAAGAAAAGGCGGCTGATGAAAAACTTACCGACATCGCTGCTGAACTGAACCCCGAGGCTATGAATGAATCTGTGGCCGCACAATAATGATATTTTAATCTAGTGTCCTAATAAAATGAAGAAATCGGGTACTTATATAACTTTCTTTTCCAGAGCGGTCTTTCACTGGTTTTGATTGTGATTACCGTTTTGGTTTTATTAGGACACAGTTACAGACTCAGCGTATTTAATGATACACTCGAAGGAGCATAATTCAAGTAAGTATACTGAATATTTAATTATCGGAATTTTTATTGAATCTGTTTTTGAAAACTGGGAGAGCGAATTTTCGCAAATGGGAATATTTGTACTACTCACAGAATTCCTT
>JBDTLQ010000238.1:0-5600 GCA_039934715.1 Ignavibacteria bacterium
CAACTTTTAACTTTTAACTTTCAACTTTCAACTTTTAACTTTTAACTTTTAACTTAATCAATGTCTTTCAGCATAAAACAAATTTTTTAAGCATCATTAAAAAATATTTGATATGAAAAAATTTTACATTTTGTCTTTGATAATGATTTCAATAATGTCATCATCCCTTTCGCACGCTCAGCTGCAGGCATTTTCACTCGGTGCGAGAAACTTTCAATACGCTGATACTCTTGGGGGAACACGTAATATGTTGTTCTTTGAGATTTACATGTATCACACAAATCCCGCGGTATCAGGTCCTTTTAATTATACCGGAGGTCAGTACGGATTCACCTTTAACCCGGCAATTGCAAATGGTGGAACATTGTCGTATAGAATCATAAGCAGTGAATTACCTGTTCAATACAGATCTCCGACATCACAGGTATTGGGAGACCAGTTAAAGATTTCAGGCCCGGTGCCGGTTCCGCCAGGAACGGAAATAAGCACGGTGTTCCCGGGAGTCAAAGTAATAAGAATGAGACTCAGAACTACTGCAATGTCATTCGCAAACGTGCCATTGAATTTAAAGTGGAACGTGGATGTTTTTGCTCCTTTATATACAACCATTATTGGTTGTCTAAGGGATGAACTCTTTTCGGTTGAGATAACTTCGAATGGCACATTTTATATTGACAGCACAGGTACTCAGCCTTATCTGCATTTGATCAGTCCGGAACCTCTTTCATATCACAATCTTAGCTCTATACAATTTGCATGGTATAAATACAATCCTGCTTTTAATTACACCCTGCAGGTATCAGATGACTCTCTGATGAATCATTTGATTGTTAATGATTCACTGATCACAGATACTGCTAAGACCGTAAGCAATTTCAATTTGGATTCCGAATATTTCTGGAGAATAAAAGTTCGTGATTCGCTGAATAATATTTTACCTTCATTAGTATGGAGATTTAGAACATCACAGTTCCAGATATCTCCGAAAAATGATTCTGCCAATACACCGATCACGCTGGATTTTAAATGGCACAAATTGCAGGAGAACCCTTCTCATTATATTCTGAAATTATCATATGATTCTCTCCAGAATAGTATCGCCTTCATTGATTCCACAATTACCGATACGTTCAAAACCGTAAGCGGTCTTCTTAAGAATAAAAAATATTACTGGAGCCTGAAAGCTGTTGACTCACTTGGCAGTACGGAGATTTCAGCAGTGCGGAGTTTTAAAACTTTACTTCCCGAGATCTTCGCTATCAGTCCTGCGAATAATTCTCAGGATTTACTTCCGGATATAAATTTTACATGGAATAAAGTTTTTGATTACAATGCACATTACACCTTAAAAATATCAAATGATTCTCAGCAAACCAGCGTAGTCTTCGTCGATTCTTCAATTACCGATACATTTAAAATATACAGGGGGCTGGATTTTGATAATAAATATTACTGGTCAGTTACAGTTAAAGATTCATTCAATGTTTATTATAAATCATCAGTACGAAATTTTAAATTAATACCTTTATTGGTCAGCCCGCTGAATAATTCTATAAACAGGCCATTATCCTTATCACTGAACTGGCGTAAAGTTTTTAATAATTCAAAATATTCCTTAAAGTTGGCAAAGGATCCGTTGTTAAATGACATCGTATTTTTTGATTCAACACTTACAGATACGTCAAAATCTATAGGAGGTCTGGATTTTAATACAAAATATTACTGGAAGGTTATTGTTAAAGATACTAATAATATTTACTACAGCTCGATCGTCTGGAATTTCAGAACTATTTCTTCATTGATAAGTCCGGCAAATCTTTCCTTCAATGTTTATGTTTCCACAAAATTTGTCTGGCATAAGTTTTTTAATTTTAGTACAAACTACACATTAAAAGTTTCAACAGATCCGTCACAAAGCCTTGTCATATTCCTGGATTCAGCTATCGCCGATACTTCCAGGGAAGTAACGGGATTGAACTTTGATGGGAAGTATTATTGGAGTGTTTCGGCAAGAGACTCTTTAAATAATTTAGTAAGATCAGAGGTATGGGTATTTAATACATCGACCTTTTTAATATCACCGCTTAACGGCGATTATTATTATTCGAGTCTTATTAATTTTAAATGGCATAAGTTAAGCAATGCTACAAATTATTTGCTTGAGGTTGCCAGTGATCCGGAATTTACGGATATACTTTATAATAATCCGGATCTAACGGACTCATCAGTAACAGTCACAGTACCTCCATACTTATATCTTTACTGGCGTGTCTCTGCAAGAAACAGCTCAGGATATTTTTATACTTCTCCTGTCTGGTATACCCATTTGTATTGGCCTTCGCCTGTTGACCTTACCGGTTTTACTTATTCATCAAATAGAAATAATGTTTCGTTAAACTGGTCGACTTCAATGGAAGAGAATAATTCCGGATTTCATATACAAAGAAAAGATGCAGACAGCGTGGCTGAATATAACTGGAGAAACATAGGTTTTGAAAGCGGACATGGTAATTCCACAATCACACAAAATTATTCTTTTGAAGACAGGAATCTGTCCGCGGGTAAGTATAAATACAGATTAAAGCAAACGGACTATAATGGCAACTATACTTATTACGACCTTTCAGAAGATGTATTGATTTTAATTCCTGATAAGTTTGAGCTTTCTCAAAATTATCCTAATCCATTTAATCCGAATACAACCATCAGTTACCAGCTTGTTGCTGATAATTTTGTTAGTGTAAAGGTCTATGATAATTCCGGAAGAGAAATTAGAACTTTGGTAAATGAATTCAAGGCCGCAGGATACTATATACTGAATTTTGAAGCAAAGGATCTTGCAAGTGGAATTTATTATTACAGAATTGAAGCAGGGGATTTTAGAAGCGTAAAGAAAATGATGTTGTTGAAATAGGATTTTTATAAAACCTATTGATAGGTTTTAATTAAAATGTTGCAACTTCGGATTTTTAAATGAATCTTACTTTGCTTTAACCGGCTTTGAAATACCATACTTTGTCATGAGTTTATACAAATGACTTCTTTGTATCTGCAGCGCGTCAGCTGTTTGCGAAATGTTATACTTGTAATCATTCAGCATCTTCAGAAGGAATATCTTTTCCGAATCATTCTGAAAATCATTAAGCGACATGTTCTTGTTAAAAAGTTCGCTGAATTCTTTAAGCTGCTTTGAACCCGGCAGTTCGATGTCGTCGTAATCGATCACATTCTTGTCAACGGTTATTATCAGTCTCTCAACAACATTCTTCAGCTCTCTTACGTTACCGGGCCACCGGAACGAAAGGAAAAGATTCTTAGCCTTATCACTGAAAACTTTATTGTGAATGCTTTTCTCCGCGCCGAATTTTTCCGAAAAATAATCTACAAGCATGCTGATATCTTCGGGGATCTCGCGAAGTGAAGGTAAATTTATCTGCAGTACATTAATGCGGTGATAAAAGTCGTCACGGAATCTTTTTTCATCCACCTCATCATTAAGATTTTTGTTTGTAGCAAAAATAAATCTTACGTCAGGATAGATATCGGTGCTGCTTCCGGTGACAGTGATCTTATTAGTATCGATCGCATTGAGAAGCTTTGACTGAACTTCGGGTGACAGGTTTGATATCTCATCAAAAAATATCGTCCCTCCTTCTGCCTGTTCAAATTTTCCTTTGACATAATTATTATTGTCGATCACACCAAACAGCTCGCGGTCGATCTTATCTTCGGAAAGGTTTGCGCTGTTGAGTTCGATGAACGGTCCAGCAGCCCTGTCCGATTCAAAATGGATCTGTCTGGCCACAAGCTCTTTTCCTGTGCCGCTTTCACCAGTAATGAGAACATTTGAATCTATCTTGGAAAATTTCTTGATCAGCTCCAGAACATTTTTGATCTTATCACTTTTTCCTATGATCCTGTTAGCTTCTTTAAATTCCTTCTTCAACCTTTTAACTTCATCCTTGGACTTCTTGTATTCGATCGCGTTCTTTATGGTAAGCTTGAGTTCATAAAGATCCGGCAAGGGCTTCTGCAAAAAATTATAAGCACCTTTCTTTATAGCTTCCACTGCGGTCTCTATAGTTCCATGCCCCGAGATCATGATCACTACAAGGTTCCTGTTAATTTCCATCATCTTATCAAGCACTTCAATTCCATCCATCCTTGGCATCTTAATATCAAGGACTATAAGATCGTATTCGGTGTTCTTAACTTTTTCAATTGCGGATGCTCCATTAAGAGCATAATCAATATCATATTTTTCATCACCTAAAACCATAAGGATGCTGTCAATTATTCCCTGCTCGTCATCTACTATTAATATCTTATCCATTTTGTTTAATTGAGAAAGTTAATTGTTCAAGTAAGTTTAGTAAGTTTAGTAAGTTTAGTAAGTTTAGTGCGCAGTTGAGTGTTTGTTTTAATTACTCAACTCACTCAACTCACTTACTATATCATAATTCAACGATCGTCACACCCGTATCTCCCTCATTCCAGTTTCCAAGTCTGAAAGATTTTACAAGCGAACTCCTTTTAAGCTGCTTCTTAACTTCTTCTCTGAGTTTCCCGCTGCCCTTGCCGTGAATGATGCTTACTTCTTTGAGCCCGTTGAGGTTTGATTCGTGAATGAATTTATCAAGAGCTTCGCCGATCTCATGTGAATATTTTCCGCGAAGATCTAGAGACAATTCTAATTTACCTTCATTGATCTCAATTGTCGATTCATTTGAAAATTCTTTTCTTAACTCTTTTCTCAAGATCTTCTCGAGATCAGAAAGTTTTGATTTAAGAAGAAGGCCGTTTATGTTGACAGAAGCGATCTTACCCGAAATTTCAATGACATCTCCGCTTGAGCTGGATCCCTTTATTCTTACTGTATCGCCTGCATTGATATTTTCATCCGTTACTACAAATTCTTCTTCATCTTCAATTTCTATCTTGATTATCTTTTCCGATTCTTTTCTGAATTCATCCTTTACTTCTTTAGGAGTAAGCTGTCCTTCCCTGATCTTCCTGATTGTATTTTCGATCAGCTTGTTCGCGTCTTTTATGATCTGCTCCGCGTCAAGCTTTGCCTTATGCTTTAGTGTCCTTTCATTCTTATTAATTTCCTTGATCTTGCTTTCATAAAGATTTGTAAGACCCAGAAGTCTTGAATTTTCTACATCATACTTATTCTTAAGAATGCTGTAACTTTGTTTTGTTTCATTGAGATCTTTTAAAAGATCTTCCAGCCTGCTTTCATTTTCATCAAGATACTTGTTGGAATCATTTAATATTTTTTCAGGGAAGTCAAATTTTCTTGCGATCTCAAATGTAAAGCTCTGACCGGGAACTCCTGTAATAAAGTTAAAGGTCGGAGATAAAGTCTCTACATTGAACTCAAGTGAGCCGTTCTCAATTTTGTCCGTGTTATAAGCAAACTCTTTAAGCTCACTGTTGTGAGTTGTTACTATAGTCATCGAATTTTTTTCCGATAGATCATTCAGGATCGAGGCAGACAGTGCGCTTCCTAGAACCGGATCCGTACCGCTTGCAATTTCATCTATCAGTATCAAAGTTCTGTCACCAGCTTCCGAAATTATTTCTTTGATCGATTT
>JBDTLQ010000239.1:0-5594 GCA_039934715.1 Ignavibacteria bacterium
ATCATCGATAAATGCCTTAACAATTTTACCGTCTATTTCCAGTTTCATTTTAAACCAGCCTGTTGGATTCGGCGGTTCAATGATCTCTTTTTCAAATACTCCGTTTTGTTCGGTTCTTAATTTTTCCCATGTATATACCGGATGAGATACGTACTGGATCGCATGTATATGGCGTACCGAATCCTCAGCAAGAAAATTAAAAGGGCGGCAATAAACAGCATCATAAGTACTGTCATCTACTCCATGAAAAGCGATCCCGATAAAACTCCTTTGAAATTCATCTATACCTCTCATTACAATTTCAATTGTACCGTTTTGAAAATCTTCCACAGGCAGCCAGATCAGGCAATCTTCTCTTTCCCTTGAAAGACTAAGATATTTTTTATCTCCTGAATTCTCAAAAGTTACAACCCTGTTTGAGATACCAATCACGTTGTTTTGCAGATCATACATGTTAATAGTCTCCGTCTTCTGTGCAATTGTTTGATGTGAATAAAATACTGTCAGTAAAAGTACCGCGGTTATTATTGTAAGCTTTGTAAAATTTATCATTTCAATATTATTTAATTTTTAAAAATCAGATTCAAAGGAAGAAACTTTATTTTCATGTAGTTGAAATTGTTTTATTAAAGGAGGGTTGAATTCGAATGACAAGTTCATATTCTGACACAGTGACATTCGTTCCTGTTATTCGTATTCAATTCAGAAAAGTTAATGTCAAAATTTTAAAAAATCAGTAAAATGACCCGAGGTAGTTAAGTTTAATACTTTATTATCAGCAAAATCTAATTGAAGTACTCTTGGAGATCGTACGGACAGCGGCACAAAAAATATTAATTCATGAATCTATAACTTCACACTCGTTTCTTTTCTATTACCGGTTCCTGATCTTCACTTTTATGTATCTCTTTGATATATCCGTCTTTGAGATAGTCATAGAAAGAATGTCTGCTAATGAAATTAGAAACAATATTTGCAAGTAAAGCAGCAAGCATCAGGTGAAAAATTACATTATGACTGTTTGTCATTTCTATAACCAGTATTGACGAAGTAAAAGGACTTCGAATAATACCGGTAAGAAATCCCACCATACCGCATAGTACAATGAGGTTTGTTTGTGTCGGGGATAAATGAAGCCATCCGGAAATCACCGCCCCTATACTTGCTCCTGCACAAAGAGACGGAGCAAAGATTCCGCCGGAGGCACCTGTAGAAAATGATAATACAGGACCTAATATTCTAATCAATGGAACATACCAGCTAACATGCTTATCATCGGAAAATAAGGTTGTAACCATGATCTGCTTTCCTGATCCGAATACTCTGCTGTCAATAAAAAAAGCAATTGAAGCAACAACAAGTCCGCATAAAACAACATATATTACTTTCTGATATTCAAACTTTATTTCGTTTTTCATTTTCAGGGCAAACAATATCGCTCTTCCCATTCCGCTGCCGCAAATTCCGGTAATTATTGAGACCGGGACAATTACTATTATTATAAGGGCTGAAATATTAGACAGCTGAGGGTATCCGAGATAAAGGTAAGGTCCGAGAAAATTCAGTGCGGTAAGCCCCGCTATGATTACACCGGTGAGCAGGGCTGATTTAAAAAAACTGAAATGTGTTTTTGTAAGCTCTTCAATTGCAAAAACAATTCCTCCAAGCGGTGTATTGAAAGCGGAAGCAAGACCCGCCGCCGCACCGGTTACGATCATATTTCTTTTTGATATTTTCGGAAACCAGTCGGGTAAAATATCATTTATTACTTTAAAGATAGAAGCTGAAATCTGTACTGTCGGACCTTCTCTTCCGATAGCTCCGCCTCCAAAAATCATAATTATGCTCGAAAGTATTTTTATAAAAATTACCTTCAGACTTAAAAGTTTATTTACTTTGTAATTATGTCTGGGATTTGATAATTCTATTGAAGCAACTACCTGAGGGATACCACTGCCACGTGAAAAGGGGGAATATTTTGTGACAAGGTATCTTGCCAGGACAAATGCAGCCGGCGTAATAATGAAAAATGACCAACCCGCTCTCTTAAAAATGTAAGCTGTTCCTAACTCCGCCAGTGCAAATAATTTTGCATAAAAAACTGCTACAAGCCCTGTAATTATTGCACCAATCCAGAATGGAAGTGCATTAAAAAGTTTTGTCCTGAAGTTTCTGTTAAAAGTAGAATCATAAATCGATTTTAGTTTGTGACGGAAAATATTCAATAAATTCATTGTTGAAACTTACTTCAATGCAGTGCCATAGATCTTTCAATAAGTTAATACATTGTGACATTTAATTCAACCATATCCAAACTCTACAGCTCATGATCTCATACCACATCCGTCCAAAACGTACAATGGAAATATTTAATTTTAAACACTAAGAACGCAAAGATTAAATTTCTTAATTAAAAAAGAAGATTTTATAATAACTCTTTGATTTCTTTGCGCACCTTGCGCTTTGGAGTTAAAAAAAGTTTTAATGGTTAATCCTGATCACTCCGAGAGTTTCTCGATCATCTTTTTCGCATTCTCATTCTTCGGATCCAGTTCCAACGACTTTTTATAATTCCTGATCGCTTCAGGATTATTGCCTGCTTTCATATACCCTTCACCCAGACTGTCAAATGCATTTGCGGATTCAGGAAATGCCTCAACAAGAATTGTAAACATTGCGATCGCTTCATCAAATTTGTCACTCTTCAAAAGTTTATAACCTGCTGAATTGATCTCATCTTCACTTACATTAAAACGGTTGAGTTTATTCTCTATTTCCTTTGCCTGGATCATCGCGGCATTTATTCCTTCTGATAAAATTGTATTGTAAAAAAGTTTGGCTGCTGACCGTTTGGGTAATAGTTCAACTTTTCCGGAATTAGATAATTGTACCGTTTTCTTGTTACCGAAATTTATTTCCATCATACTTCTATTATCACCTTTGTCTGAAGCTAAAAAGTTTACCGCAATTGTTTTTCCGTTTGCCGCATCAAATCCTATGAATTCTTTTTTAGCTATCGCATTCAGAGTATACATCACAGGATAAGGCAACCTGCTCCCACCCAGACCAGTAACTTTTCCGTTGGCGTCCCACTCAAGCCTGTATAACTTTGTGCCCTCTTTAAAATAAATCTTAAACCAAGTGGCAATATCGGATTGATAATTTGCGCTCCAGATGTTTGCTGTTCCGAGCACTTCGATCTTCTCAGGCTCTCCGTATTTTTCTTTGAGCGATTTCCAGACGCTTCTCATAACTGTTCTTGTTTTTTCAAACGTCGCATCATCCTTTGAAGATGCTCTTAACAAACTGTAATGATCATATGAGGTCTGCGCCAGAATTTTATTTGCAAGAGAATTCTTTTCAGAATAAGCAGCAGAGAAACCGATTTCTTTAGCAGCGGGCTCACCTACCGGGCTCACAATTAATTTATCCTCACTGTTTATCCATACATGATATTGTGTCTGACCTGCATCATAAACCCCCTCGAACTGTTCAACATTGGTTGAAGAATAATTTATGAACTCATTGTAAAATAATCTGTCGTTGGCATAATTATTATCCGGTTTAAAAAGAAAACGCTGAAGCATTGGTGAGATCACCTCGGACCAGGAAGAGCCGTAATATAATCCGTTATTGCTGCTGTTCGATGCAACGAATATTTTAACATCTTCTTCCGGAAAATCAAGATACACAACATTATGACCAATGCCATCATCATCTCCGCTGTGTCCGAATACTTTCGTATCTCTTGAAGTTACTCCTATTGTAAAACCCAATCCGTAATTTTCACCCACCTCATTTTTGAGTTTAGGAGACAGAACATTTGCAATTGAAACTGCGCTCAAAATTTTATTTTCAGTGATCGCCTTATCAAGTTTGTAAAGATCCTCAACCGAAAGTATTATACCTGCTCTCCCTTTCCTTCCCCAGGTAGCAGGAATATTTTTCAAACTTTTGTAAGGAGAATTTTCCGATGTTGAAGCAAATTCTTCTATATTCAAATCTGCGAGGTGTCCTGAAAAGGAGAGATGATCGATACCCGAAGGTTTAAGAACATTATCAGTAATAAAGGCTTCATATCTTTCACCCGATACAATTTCAATAATGGCTGCGAGCAGCGTATAGTTATCACCCGAATAATTATATTTCTCTCCAGGCGCGCCTATGATGGGAGTTTCATTAAGAATGGTTTTTATTGCAAGACTGCGATCGGAAATATTATCAACCGAATATGTATCCTCAAAGCCGGAGGTATGAGTAAGAAGCATTTGAACATTGATACCTGCTTTGTCTTCGGGTACATCTTTGAAATACTTTGTGATCGGATCATAAATATTGATCCTTTCCTCTTCGGCAAGCTTCATTATTCCTAAAGCTGTGATCGGCTTGCTTACGGAGCCGATATAGAAGAGGGTTTGCGGTGTGTTGTATAAGACCATTCCTTTGTTCGAGTAGCCGTAACCCTTGCTTAAAATTATTTCTCCGTCTTTGACAACTAAAACCGCGCCGCTGAATCCGAACTTTTCTTCCCATTGAAGAAAGTTGCCGAGTTTCTCCTCAAGCTGTCTGCTGCCGTTATTGCTGTAGACATTATTGCAAAACAAAAAGAATATAACAAGGAGTACAGGTGTGATATGCTTTTTCATATTAGTAATTTTTAATTAAAAAATTATACGGAAGTATATGAAAAATTGTTAACTGTACAGACAGGTCAGCGGAGTTTTGAAGGATACAGACTCTTACAATAGGAGATTCCCATTCGGAAAATTACCTTCGAACACATAACCAATCAGGAAATTTTTGCCGACAGTTTAGTTGCCCGTTCAAGCAAACGCGGCTCATTTATTTTTTTGGTGAACCCGGCGAAAGTTGATTTGGGACCCTTCCATTGCAGCTCGTCCACATTTTTAAACAACGGCGCATCGGTTCGTAATGTGGCCAGGTCCTTAAACAATAATGCTTGTTCCCGTTTTTCACCAAGCACTTTTTTGGGGAAACTCTCAATTGGTCCATACTCATTCAGAAGACGAACCGCGCTGATCTTTCCGATCCCTGAGATCCCGGGATAGCCATCAGCTGTGTCTCCGACAAGTGCCAGCAGGTCGGGGATAAGTGACGGGTCGACACCAAACTTTTTGCGAACTGCTTCAGCGTCCCGAATGATCTTTGATCTTCGATCGATCTGAACGACCCGGTCATTTTGCACGCATTGGGCAAGATCCTTATCCGGCGTCCAGATACATACCTTCTCAACACGCTTATCGGCTGCCGCAATTTTGGCAGCAGAGGCAAGTGCATCATCCGCCTCCAGCTCGATCATCGGCCAGACTACAACACCCATAGATTCCAGTGCCTTTTCCATTGGATGAAATTGCGCGAGCAATACACGCTCCATACCCTCACTGTTTTTATAATCCGCCCAGAGTTTATTACGAAATGATTCTATAACGTGATCAGTCGCTACACCTATATGGGTTGCGCCTTCATCGATCATTTGCAATATGCCATTCAGTACACCGGCAGCCGCTCCGAATGGTTTATCTTTACCTTTGTTAAAGCTTCGCAGACCATAGAAATGCCGGAAGATCTCGTAT
>JBDTLQ010000240.1:0-5572 GCA_039934715.1 Ignavibacteria bacterium
AGATCATTATCCACAGTATCACTCCAAGCACGAACGGCTTAACACCAACAGCTTTCAAAGATGCTCTTGTCAGCCCGGAACCAATCAAAAAAAGCGTGACGGTCAAACCTTTCTTGGCAATGACTAAAATTATCTGTCCTATTGAATTTATCTGCGGCAGAAATGTATTCAGAGCCATTGCGCATACAAAAAAAAATATAAAGTAAGGTATTACTATCTTGCTGTTCTTGTTTCTGAAAGCCAGGGCAGTTACAAAGGATAACGGAATTATCCACAACGCTCTTTCAAGCTTTACTGTAGTTGCGATCTTCAATGCTTCCGCTCCATACTTAGCAGCGGCTCCTACAACGGAGCTTGTGTCATGAATCGCAATTGCCGCCCATAGTCCAAACTGTGGTTCCGTTAATTTAAAAAAATATCCTATTAAGGGAAATATAAATAGTGCTATGGAATTCAGAATGAAAACTGTACCCAAAGATACCGACATCTGTTCGGCTTTAGCGCCGATCACAGGAGATACAGCGGCAATGGCGCTTCCTCCGCATATTGCTGTTCCCGATGAAATGAGATACGCGATCTTTTTGTCTATCTTTAAAACTTTTCCCAGTATGATACCTGCAGTGAATGTAAGTAATATAGTAGAGACCGTGAATACCAGTCCTTCCTTCCCGGCTTTTGCAGCTTCGAATAAATTAATTCCGAAACCGAGCCCGACAACGGATGACTGCAGCAGGATCTTTGTAAGCTTGCTGTTATATTTTGCAAAAGGATGTTCGTTTACCTGGGAAAGTATGATGCCCATCAGTAAAGCGATCGGCGGATCAATGAATGGAAGAAGACAGATTAGAATGCAGACAATAAAAATTAATTTACGTGCTGACTCATTTTTTATCAATTGCATTATCGCGATTTAAAATGGGATATTGATAAAGGAACAATAAATTTTATGTGAAATACTTTTTGAACTCTTCGGCTTCTCTTTTATTCATTCGTTTGGGCTTTTCCTTATCATCTTTATCATAGAGATAATTCTGATTAATGTTTTTTCCTTTGGTAAACGGATCAGTCCGGTTCAATTCATTCCAGAAATCTTCCGACCTCTGA
This sequence comes from Ignavibacteria bacterium, assembly GCA_039934715.1. GTDB lineage: Bacteria > Bacteroidota > Ignavibacteria > Tepidaquicellales > Tepidaquicellaceae > JAGPCH01. The sequence continues at coordinate 1,105 of JBDTLQ010000240.1, forward strand.
ACTTCAGCTCCGCACGTTTTAGCCAGTCCGGATATATTATTATCGGAGCTTATCACTTTCAGCTTTTTATGATCTTCGAAAGCTTCAATCTTTTTCCTTATAAGTTCATCAGCAGTAACATCATTAGAAAATGTAACTCCTGATTTTTTAACACTACCGTGTCCGTCAAAAACAAATATTGCCTTTTCGTTTTTGTTAAGTCGGGATCTGATTGTTTCAATCAAAGAGACCTGAGCAGACTCTTTGTCTTTGAGAAATAGATTTTTCAGGTGAGGTATCTTATGTAATAAATTATTGCCGTCTATTATTATTGTTTTCATAATTTCAGCTTATTTCTTTTACTTTCCTCAGCATCCAATTATTGTAAATGAAAAATTTTTCCGAGCTGATTTCTTTATAAAGTATCTTAGCCAGATATTTTCTAGTCGTTGCTGTCACTTTTAATTTTTTAAAATATAAAATAAATTTTAAATAATTATCTTTTAGTTCATTTGAAATATCTATTCTTCTTTTCAAATATTTTGACAATGTTTCGATTACCGGATCAATCAAATAAAATTCTTTTCTTTCGAAATAGTTCTGAAGAAGAAGCAGTTTATAGGAAAGATAAAAATAAGGATTAATATTCTCAACTTTAAGTAATTTTGTCAGGGATAATTCATAATCGCCGCTTTCAAAATGAATTCTTGACATTGCAAGATTTTCAGCTGATTTTCTTTGCTCATTCCTTAGATAGATTTTATACTTTTCGGCAAATTCTTTTGCCCACCCCAGCTCTTCGAGCATTATAGAATGCTCAACTGCAGAATAAAAATAATCCCCGTGAATATATTCTCCGAATAAAGTCAGGTTATTCTCATCCATTAATTTATTAATAAAGAAAACTTCTTTAAGAAATCTGCCCTCGCCGGAGATCACTTTCTTCACTGTATAATCAAGATTGTTTATCAGTATGTGCCTTAATAGATTCTGAGAGAATTTGTAATTGTTCTTTATAAGTATATTTTTAATTTCATTATAATAGTTCTCATTATTAAAATCCAACTTGCATTTAATTATAAGAAAAAAAATATATATAGTCAGATATTCTTTGCTAATTTTCTTTTTATTAATTTCCAGGTAATTGAATACTTCCTGAAATAACCAGATATCCTTTTCCGCTGTATCCAGAAAATCCTTTTTAAAATTTGATATTATACTGATGCTGGTAACATTTGTCATCACAAAAAACATTTTCAGGTTTTCGAACAGCCCTTTCAGATCATCTTCAAGCACTAAAGCGTCAGCGCTACCCAGGTAACTTATTTTTTGAAAATAATAATGAGTCCGATTCAGATAAAAATTTAGTCCTTTGTTAAATTCTTTTGCAAATTTTTTCTGAATCTCCTTGGAAAGTGTATCAAATTGTTTATGAATGTTCCTGGATCGGTAAGATTCCAGCAAAAGATTTTTTTGATAATAAATGTCTTTTTCAAATTTGCTGAATATAAGATATTTATCTATAATTGTAGATAGACCGGATATGAGCTTCCAGTATTTCGATTCATTAAATTTTTCCCGGATATAAACATTTTTGAAAATCATCTCTTTAGTAACTAATCCGTTTACGGTTTCTATGTAATTTTTTTTTAGAAATTTATATAACAAAATGAAATCCTTCTTTTTATTCATTACAGGCGAACTAATAAAGTCTCCCATCTCATTAAATTCTTTATGTGAGATATTCCTAAGCAAATTAAAGAGTTTAGCTTCTTTCATAAAAACCCTGGCTGAAAGTTTGATTCAATTTTTCCTCATATTTTTTATCAATTTAGTCAATAATAAGACAATATTAAAGAATTTTCAATTAATTTTAGTTTATTGGAGCATTAATAAAAGGTAAGTGTTAATCGTTATTTCTTTAGCACATTATATATATTTCAGATAAATTTGTTTGTTCAATAAATCCGAAAAGATTAAATATATTATTTATCAATCTAAAAAAAGAAAAAATGAAAAGAAAAAATTTATTTGCAGGAACAATCGTATTTGCATTTCTCCTGTTCTTCACAGCCTGTAATAAAGACAACATAGTATCAAACTCGGACACACCTTCATCAAGCAATGAATTGATTTCTGAAAACGGGCAAAACCCCGATGAGGCAATTTTTACTGCTTCGGTAGAAAACGATACTCGATTCCGGTCAGGATTTATCTTCACAGAAAGCAATGATGCTGCAAACAACAGTATTTTATGTTACAGGCAACATGACGACGGTCAACTTATTCTCAAATCTACAACTATCTCAGGTGGTGTAGGTACCGGTGCAGGGCTCGGTTCACAGGGAGCAATAATATTGGATGAACATCATGAATTCCTATATGCAGTAAACGCCGGAGGCAATAGTGTCTCTTCATTCAAAGTTCATAATGATGGAAGCCTGTCTCTTCGACATACTGCCCCGACCGGGGGTACAACACCTGTTAGCGTTACTACGCATCACAATCTTTTGTATGTTGTGAACGCCGGAAGTGATAACATAAGCGGATTTCGTATTGGTGCAAATGGAAACCTTACAGCAATTGCAGGCTCCATCAAATCACTAAGCGGAACAGGAACAGGACCTGCAAGAATTGCTTTTTCTTTTAATGGAAATTATTTATATGTTACCGAAAAAGCAACTAATATGATTACAACATTTCCGGTTGATAACAATGGTGTTGCAGGAGCAGGATCTTCCTCTTCTTCTATCGGACAAACACCATTCGGTTTCGAATTTGCCCGGGAACATTTCATGATTGTTTCAAATGCTGCAGGTGGTGCTGCAGGTTTAAGTTCTGCAACTTCCTATTCCGGAGTTAATTCGGGAAACCTCGATGATGTGAACGGCGCTGTTAATAATAACCAGGCTGCAGCTTGCTGGGTAGCTGTAACTCAATATGGACGTTTTGCATTTGTAACTAATACCGCAAGCAATAATATTTCTTCTTATTATGTCGGACCATTTGGCGGACTTTATTTAATTCATTCTGCGATCGGTAGCGGAAATGCTCCAACAGAAATTATTGTAAGTGCAAATAATAAATTTGTCTATACAATTAATTCAGCAGAACATACCATTACTGAATACAAACGAACTCTGCTTGGCGGATTAACATCTATCGGAACGCTTAGTAATATTCCTAATGGTTCAGTAGGAATAGCTTCTTTTTAATATTTCAATTATTAAATTGCGGTTGGTGGGGACACTGACCGCAATTAATGAAATAGTTTAGTAAGTCGAATAAGTTAAGTTAAGTGGGCTAGTAAGATTATCCACTCCTTCAACTTTCAACTTTCAACTGTTACGGTCTTATCCTATTCGGTCTTCTTGCAAAAGGTATCGCTTCACGTATGTGTTCAAGATTACAGATCCAGCTCACCATTCTTTCAATACCAAGCCCGAAACCGGAATGCGGTACACTTCCGAATCTTCTGAGATCCAGGTACCATTGAAATTCTTCCAATGGAAGATTGTGTTCTTTGATCCGTTGCTCAAGCTCTTCAAAATTATCTTCTCTCTGAGAGCCGCCGATAATTTCTCCAAAACCTTCAGGCGCGAGCACATCAACACCAAGTGCGATCTTCGGATCGTTCGGATCGCGTTTCATATAAAATGATTTCACTTCAGCCGGCCAGCGATGAACCATCACGGGCTTGTCATAGTCCTCAACGATTGCCTCTTCCTGCGGCGCGCCGAAATCTTCACCCCATGGGAACGGTCTTATTTGCTCTTCGCCGTTCGCGGTTTTTCTTATCAATGGAACATCTTTTTTATTTATGATCGCAATAGCTTCCTCGTATGTGATCCGTGGAAAAGGCTTTTTTATTTTTTCCAAAACGGTCAGATCTCTTCCTAAAAATTCAAGATCGGCTTTACTGTTCTTTATCACACGCTGAACAACATATTCAAGAAAGTCTTCAATAAGATCCATGTTGTCATCAATATCATAGTAAGCCATCTCGGGCTCCATCATCCAGAATTCGGTAATGTGTTTTCTTGTCATAGAATTTTCTGCGCGGAATGTCGGTCCAAGAGTATAAACTTTCCCGAGAGCCATTGCTCCGGCTTCAGCATAAAGCTGTCCTGATTGTGAAAGATAAGCTTTGCCTAAGTCAAAATAATCGGTAGCAAACAGAGTCGTAGTTCCTTCGCAGGCATTCGGTGTAAATATCGGTGTATCGAATAATACAAAACCGTTATTATAAAAATACTCACGTATAGACTGAATGATCTCATTCCGCACCCTGAGAATAGCGGCTTGCCGTGGTGAACGCAGCCAGAGATGCCGCCTGTCCATGAGAAAATCCACTCCATGATCTTTAGGAGTGATCGGATAAGGCTGTGCAATGCTGATTATTTCAAGGTCACTGATCTGAAGTTCATAAACCCCTTCCTTCTTTGGATGTTTTGAAACTTTTCCTTTTACTATCACTGAGGATTCCTGT
>JBDTLQ010000241.1:0-5550 GCA_039934715.1 Ignavibacteria bacterium
TCCGAATGACAGATAGTATGAGTTAAAATAAAAATCGTAATTCTCTTTGTGAGGTTTATATTTTGAATAAAACTTGCGGAGCAGCTGATCATAAAACCATGAGAGATGTCCTATATGCCATCTTGGCGGGCTCATAAAAGCTTCGGTCTGAACCACGTAATCCTCTATCTCCAACGGTTCAACTATCTCAATTGTCTGACCTCGTACTTTCATGAATTCATCATACAAAGGATTATCACCTGCAGGTCTTCTACCAGCTTTTAACTCATTTGAAATACTTAGAATATTTATATTATCCATAAAAATTTTTTTGAGAAAAATTAATGAGAAAATTAATTAACAAAAGTTTGTAAGTCATATTTGATGTAAAGGTGTTCAGTGTCTTAACTTTATAATTTTTATTAAAAAAAGAAACGAAGAAATTAAAATGATCCCTGTAATTTTTAAGAGTGTGTCGAAATATTATAATGAAAAAAAGATACTTGACGATATCAGTCTTGAAATTGCTGAAAATAAGATCACGGCAATCATAGGAAGAAGCGGAAGCGGCAAATCAACAATGTTAAAGATCATAAACGGACTAGTGATACCATCAGGTGGTGATATTAAAGTATTTGAAAAAAAAATTGATTATAAAAATATCAGCGAGCTTCGTCTGCAGATAGGATACTCCGTTCAGGGGACGGCACTTTTTCCTCACATGAATATTTATGACAACATTACATTGCTTGCCAAGTTGAATAAATGGAGTGATGAGAAGATAAAAGAAAGATGCGGGATATTAATGAGCCTTGTCAGCCTGCTGGAGGATTTTAAAATAAAATATCCGTTTCAGCTTTCCGGCGGAGAGCAGCAGCGCGCCGGGATATGCAGAGCCATGATGCTCAATCCGAAAATATTTTTACTGGACGAAGCTTTCGGAGCATTGGATCCTACTACAAAAGCGGAGATACATAAGGAGTTACTTAAGATCCAGTCGACTGAGCCCCGCACAATTGTAATGGTGACTCATGATCTGCATGAAGCTTTCAGACTGGCCGACAAAATTATAGTTGTGGAGAAAGGAATTATTCAACAGACAGGAACTAAAGATGAAATTAAGAACAGCACAAATGAATTTGTAAAGTATTTTGTAAAAGCACAGTTTGAATAATTTCAAATTACGAATTTCAAATTACAAATAAAGATATATAGCTAAAAACTATTGCATTGATGAAAAAGATTTTACTCATATTAATTTATTTTACAACAACTGTCTCGATCGGGCAAACGGTTAAAGTGGGAGCCAAGCATTTCAATGAAGGATACATACTTAGTGAAATGCTGTCACTGCTTCTGGAAAGCAACGGCTATCAGGTCGAAAGAAAATTTAATCTGGGTGGAACGCTTGTCTGTTATGAAGCTCTTATAAACAACGAGATCGATGTTTATCCCGAATACTCCGGTACAATCTCGGAAGCGATATTAAAGTTAAAAGATAAAATTACTTTTGATGAATTAAAGAAAAAGCTGCGAGAAACAGATCTTGAGATCTCAAATGAGTACGGCTTTAACAACACGTATGCATTTGCTGTTAAGAAAGAAGTCGCAAACCGGTTAAACTTAAGATCAATTTCGGATCTTAAATCTCATCCCGAAATTAAACTTGGTTTGAGCTATGAATTTTTAAACAGGGAAGACGGATGGAAAAATCTTGCCAAGGTATATGGATTACCGCAGACACCGGTAGGACTCGAACACGGTCTTGCATACAAAGCGCTGGAAGATGATCAGATCGGACTTACAGATGTCTATTCCACTGATGGTGAAATACCAAAGTATGATCTTGTCATACTCGAAGACGACAGGAATTTTTTCCCAAAGTATTTTGCAGTGTCATTTTATAAAAGCAATCTTGATGGTAAAATAAAAAACATCACAGCGGTCATTTCCGGAAAGATATCGGAATCTGAAATGCAGAAGATGAATGAAGAAGTATTGTATGAGAATAAAACTTTTTCGGAAGTTGCAAGAAATTTTCTGATCAGAGAAAATTTACTGGTAAACAACACAGGTGAGCTGAAAAGTGAAAGCATGTTAAGTCAAATCCTGCCAAAAGCTGTTCAGCATTTAAAAATTACTCTGATAGCGCTTGTTCTTTCAATCATTACAGCAGTACCCTTGGGCATATTCATTTACATTTATTCATCCTTCTCAAAACCTGTCCTGTACATTGCAGGCTTATTGCAGACAATTCCTTCCATTGCTCTACTTGCTTTCATGATACCATTATTCGGGATTGGTATATTTCCGGCTATCGTCGCATTATTTCTTTACGGCTTACTTCCGATTTTAAGAAATACAACAATTGCATTGTTTAGTGTTGATCCATTATTGAAAGAGGTTGCACGAGGAATCGGATTAACGCAATATCAAAGGCTGCGATATATTGAGATGCCGCTTGCCATACCCACGATACTTGCAGGGATAAGAACTTCCGCAGTCATAAATATCGGAACTGCGACACTTGCTGCATTCATCGGCGCAGGGGGACTGGGAGAATTTATCGTGACAGGACTCGCGCTTAACAATACAAAATTAATTCTGATGGGCGCGGTACCTGCTGCATTGCTTGCTGTGCTGACTGAAATATTTTTTGAAGTTCTGGAAAGATTTATTGTACCGAAGCATCTGCTGAAGAGACTAAGCTAGAGGGAAAACCGTTTAAACGGTTTTCCATGCAGCACGACTTAAGTCGTGCTTTACTTTTTCGACATGTATCTATTTCCTGCTTCCTTTAACTCCCGAAAAATATCTTCCGGCTTCGGATAACCGTCTTCCGATCTGAGAAACCCGATATGCACATGTGTTTTACCTGAAGGCAAAATTGCTTTTCTACCTGTCCTTCCAACCTCACCGATCTTATCTCCCGCTGAAACAATATCTCCCGGTTTCACGCTTACCTTCGACAGATGTGAATAATAAAAGATACCGTTGTTCGTCACATCAAAAACTTTTACATATTTTCCTCCCCTAAGCTGAGAACCTTCCGACCATGTTGTATCGGTTGCAACGATCACACCGCCTGACATGCTTACTACATCAACAGGCTTCAGCGTGGAATCATCAAGAAGATCTTTATCCTTATCAAGTATCATTATGTCATGGGCAGGATGTCCTTTGCTGTTGCTGCCCTGAAAATAATCATAGCCGGTAACTCTGTAGTCATTTCCGTTATCACGAAAATAGAATGAAGTGGAATTACTTAAAGGAAACACCCAATCATTTCTTTTTACATCTATACCTTTGTTTTGTAAATAATATTTTTTTACGAAAGGCTCATACTCTTTCATCAGTTCGATGGCATCATCAACATCAATGGTCTGAGCTACGATCTGCCGGTCAAGCTCATTCCATTTTTCACAAATGTTAGTGGCGGAATTTTTTTGTGCACCAGCGATCTGAAAGGAATTTATTACAATGAAAAATGAAATGTAAAATATTCTGAATGACATTTAATTTTTTTTATTTTAAGAGTGGTTGGGAACGTAAGACGCGAGACGCAAGACGCGAGACGCAAGACGCAAGACGCGAGACGCGAGACGTAAAGCTATGACTCATTACTCACTACTCAATACTCAATACTATTACGCATTCATTTTCTTTTCAGCCATTCTATTCAGCGCGCTGCCTGCTCTGAACCATTCGATCTGTTGTTCATTCATCGTTTGATTAAGTGTTACAAATTCTTCAGTGCCGTCATTGTGTTTCAACGTCATATTTACCTCGCTGCCGGGTGCGAGATCCCTGAGATCAAGATCGATCCGGTCGTCTTCACGTACAAGTTCATAATCATTCGGATCAGCAAATGTAAGCGGCATCATTCCCTGCTTTTTCAGATTTGTCTCGTGAATACGGGCGAACGATTTTACTATGATCGCTTTGCCGCCAAGATAACGTGGCTCCATTGCAGCATGCTCCCGTGATGAACCTTCACCGTAATTTTCTTCTCCAATCACAACCCACCCCGCATTCTTTGCTTTGTAACTTCTCGCAGCTCTCGGAACTTCTTCAAAGTTTCCTGTCAACTGGTTCTTTACATGATTCATTTTTTCATTGAAAAAATTAACGGCACCGATGAACATGTTGTTTGAAATATTATCAAGATGTCCGCGGTATTTCAGCCAGGGACCTGCCATTGAAATATGATCAGTAGTACATTTTCCTTTTGCCTTTAACAAAACAAACAAGTCTTTGTAATCTTTGTCAGGATCGTTCGGAGCAAAAGGTTCGAGCTTTTCAAGACGCTGGCTTTCGGGATTGACGATCACCTCTACATTCGAACCGTCAGCGGCCGGCGCATCATATCCGCTTGCACCCTTCAGAAATCCGTGTTCGGGAAGTTCGTTACCTATCGGAGTGTCGAGTTTTATTTTTTCACCTTTATCGTTCTCAAGCAGGTCGGTAAGAGGATTGAAATTCAGAGTACCCGCGAGTGAAAGTGCTGTAACAATTTCAGGTGAAGCTACAAATGAATGTGTCGCGGAATTTCCGTCGTTACGTTTTGAAAAATTCCTGTTGTAGGATGTAAGAATAGAATTTTTTTCTCCATCCTTAACATCATGTCTCTTCCATTGACCGATACAAGGTCCGCAGGCGTTTGCAAGTACAAGTCCGCCGACTGCTTCAAATGCTTCAAGCTGTCCGTCTCTTTCAATGGTCGCACGGATCTGTTCTGAACCCGGAGTAATCGTGAATTCGGATTTTACTTTCAAACCTTTGGCAATAGCCTGCTTTGCGACCGAAGCGGCACGCTCCATATCTTCATAAGAAGAATTGGTGCAGCTTCCTATCAATCCTACCTTTAAGTCTTCAGGATAATTATGTTCTTTCACCGCGTCTCTGAATTTAGAGATCGGCCATGCAAGATCGGGTGTGTAAGGTCCGTTAATGTGTGGCTCGAGTTCCGATAAATTTAGTTCAATGATCTCATCATAATATTTTTCGCTACCGTCATCGGCTTTCAATTCATTTTTCAAACCATCGGCGATCTTCGCGACTTCTTCTCTTTCTGTCGCAAGCAAATACTGAAACATTCTTTCATCATATGGAAAGAGGGAAGTGGTAGCTCCAATCTCAGCTCCCATGTTGCAGATCGTTCCCTTTCCTGTGCATGAGATCGTGGAAGTGCCTTCGCCGAAGTATTCGATGATCGCGCCGGTTCCGCCTTTCACTGTGAGTATTCCCGAGACTTTCAATATCACATCCTTCGGTGATGTCCATCCGGATAATTTTCCCGTAAGCTTCACACCAATGATCTTTGGAAATTTTAATTCCCATGGCATTCCTGACATGACGTCAACTGCATCAGCTCCTCCAACTCCAATGGCTATCATTCCAAGTCCTCCCGCGTTCGGAGTATGCGAATCCGTTCCGATCATCATTCCTCCGGGGAACGCATAATTTTCAAGTACGACCTGATGAATGATACCGGCTCCCGGTTTCCAGAATCCTAATCCGTATTTATTAGAAACGCTCGCAAGGAATTCATACACTTCTTTATTATCTCCG
>JBDTLQ010000242.1:0-5524 GCA_039934715.1 Ignavibacteria bacterium
CTGAATAGGGACTTTAGGATTGTTAGAATAGAATAGTTGAGGAAGTAAAATTAAAAAGTCAGAAAGAACTTGAAGTTGTGAAATTACCTGTCGCTTCGACGGGAACTGATGATCCATCGAAGGTCAATCCTGACTTTAGCGGAAAAGTTGAAGAGAAAAAAGTAGAAGAAAAGGTAGAAAAAAAAGAAGAAAAGAAGAAGGACATTTTTCAGCAGTTTGAAGTTGAAAAAGCTCCGGTTGCAGTAAATCTTGGATCAGTTAAAGGTTCAATGAGATATCCTGAAATTGCAAGACAATCAGGTATAGAAGGAAGAGTAGTAGCAAAGGTATTAGTTGGAACTGATGGTTCAGTAATTAAGGTCGGCGGAATAAGCGGGCCTGAAGTTTTTCGTGATGAAGTTGGAGATAAGGTTATGAATCTTCAATTTACACCTGCACTTCAAAGCGGGCAGCCTGTAAAATGCTGGGTAAGTGTTCCGTTTAGTTTTACTTTGAGCGCGAAGGATAAGAAGAAATCTGATGATGATGATAAAGGTGACGACGAATAATAATTAGTTAATAATCCGTTCTTTAAAATTTCGCGGAACAAATTTTAGCTTTCATGGTTAGATAAAATATTTTTTTATTTAACCAAATTAGAAGGAGGTTAAAATGTTGTACCCTGACTCAAATTATAATAAGGCTTTCATCGAGCTCGCGAATAAAATGAAATACGGAGCTCCTGAATTAAAAAAATTTTATCAGAAATTTTTAACAAAAGGATTGCTCATTGCCATACTTATACACGCGATATTTATTTCAGGTTATTTTTATTTTCTCAGCCTTAATGATATAAAAGCAGATACACTTTCTGTGCGAAATCCAATCGATTTTGATTATTATAAAGTAGATCCTCATGATGAGAATGAAAGAACTAACATTGACCCTCCGAAGAATGTTAAAATTAAAGATCCGGCGTCTTTAATTCCGGATCCTGTTAAAAGAATAAATGTAAAAGACGATATTATTGTCAAAAGTAATAATGAGTTGGAAGACATTCACTTACCATCAACTCCGGATGGAACGGGTGATCTTTCAGATCACACCGGAATACCAGGGAATACCGGAAGACTTGATGGGGTAAAGATCGATGAAGTCATTGAAAGAAATATACCTGATAAGACAGATCATCAGGTATTTGAAGTTGACAAGGCTCCGGTAGCAGTAAATCTTAATTCTGTGAGAAGTTCTTTAAAATATCCTGAAGATGCCAGAAAATTGGAAATTGAAGGCAAGATCATCGTTAAGGTATTAGTTGGGAAAGACGGCAATGTAATACGTGTTAAGAAACTAAGCGGGCCTGGCATATTTTTCGACGAGGTCAGCGAAAAAGTACTCGGTTTAAAATTTTCTCAGGCATTAATAAATAATGAACCTGTTAACTGCTGGGTCAATGTCCCTTTCAGTTTTGTTCTTAAATCAAAATCTGAAAACGATCACGGGGAGGAAGGAGATAATTAAAAATGAATATCCCGATCATAATAAATTTTGCTACATCAGCCATCACATTAATATTTGGTGCATTACTATTGACAGGGAAGCTGTTCCCCGGCGGAGTTGATTCTTCCAAGTTAATGTTTGGAATTGTACTGATCATATACGGTGTATATCGTTTCATAAACTCATTTACTAAGATCAAGCAGGCGAAAATGGAAGAGGAAAGAAATAAAATAAATGAGAAAAGAGAAAGCCTTTTTAACAAGTAATGGTAAAGTTCATTACATATACTTTTTTACTGGTCAGTTCTTTGACAATTTTATCGTGCAAGTTCGATGAAATCAAATCCGTTTCCACTACAGGTGAGATATCAATTGTGGTAGATGAAAATCTGGAACCACTGATGAAAGACGAGATAAAAGAATTTCAGCGGCTAAATCCTGAGGCTAAGGTAATTATGAAGAGCGCTCCGACAACTAATGCTATAGTTGACCTTTTGAATGGTGATACAAAACTTATAGTTGTTTCAAGGAATTTTACAGAGGAAGAAAAAGCTGTTATCACAAAAAATAAGTTCGAGGTTAAAGAATATCCTGTTGCGATCGATGGTATAGGATTTGTAGTTAACCCAAAGAACCCTGTTGCCAGAGTTACTTCCGAGGATCTAAAGAAAATCTTTTCCGGAGAATATAAAAACTGGACCGATATACATTCACCCGATGAGAAACAAAATGAGGAAGCCAAGGAATTTTTTTCCGGGCAAAAAAATAGTATCAAGGTCTTTATACAAAGAAAGAATTCTTCAACAAATAAATATGTTCAGGACAGCATTTTGGGAAGCGCGCAGTATTATTCATCAGCAGTGGTCTGTTCAACAACAGTGCAGATACTTAATGGTGTAAGAGAAAATGATAACGGTATTGGGATAATAAACATGAACTGGCTTTCTAAAGGAACACAGGATACCATTGACACATCAGTTAGACCGCTGCGGGTATCGAAGATCAGGACAAACGGGGTGCAGCAGGATTATTCTGAGTTCCATCAGGGTAATATTTACCAGGCAACCTATCCATACAGAAGAACAATATATGTTTTCACAACTGATGTAGGAATAACACTTGCAACGGGTTTCATAACTTTTTTAGTCAAAACGGACGGACAAAAAGTCGTTTTAAAGAACAGTCTTGTACCGGTAACTCAGCCGGTAAGGACAATACAAATTAATTGAGCAGATTATAATTTTAGAGTTAAATATAAATAAACTATTAAAAAGATGAACAAAACTGTAAGTAAAATATTTCTGTTGATTGTCATTGTATTCTTATCATCAACGATTTATTCGCAGGATAAACTCGATGGCGGAATAGCTGCGGCAAAGAGAGGTGATTATTTAAAAGCTGTAGAGTTATTGAAAGATGTCGTTAACTCGGATGACAGCTATGATGGATACTATTATTACGGTTTATCTTTGATGAATACAGGTTCATTAAAGGAAGCTGAAAAATATCTAAATAAAGCAATAAAAAAAGATGATGAAGGAGTCGGGGCTTTAATGACAATCGGCAAATTGTATGGAATAAAAAAAGATTACACAAAAGCCGATACATATTTTAAGAAAGCTCTTAAGGCTGAGCCTGAGAATGTTGATGTGCTGCTGGCACAGGCAAAGAACTATACTAATGCCGGTAAGGTTGACGAGGCCATCACTGTTCTTACGTTGGCCACAACGATCGCAAAAGATAATCCCAACATCTATGTAGGTCTTGGCGATGCATATTACTATAGAAGATCTTTTTCTGTAGCACTTGAAGATTATAACAAAGCTTTAGGTCTGGATTCTAGAAATGCTTTGGCTCATTATGGTTTGGGAAAAGTTTATTTCAAACAAAAAAAATATAATGAGGCTTTGACAGAATATGATAAAGCCATTCAGAGTAACCCTAATTTTGCGGATGCATATCTTGAAAAGGGAAGACTATTATATTTCAATGAAAATTATTCGGATGCGCTGAATGCATTTGAAAAGTTTGCAAAACTGAAACCCGGCTCGGTGGAAGGTGAGACATACATTGCGCAAGATCTGTATGGTCAAAAAAAATATGACGAAGCAATCAAGAAGCTTGAAGAGATCATAGCAAAGAATCCGAATGAAGATCTGTCTCTGCCATATAAATACCTGGCATATGTCTATAATGATAAAGAAGACTATGACAAAGCACTTGAATATTATACAAAGGTCCCGCAGACTTTGTTTGATACAGAGGATTACGTGAAGCTTGCTCAGATATATTCCAATAAAAAAGACTTTGCCAACTCTGATAAGTATTTTAATATGGCTATCACAGCTGATAGCACTGATGATGATATATTTTATCAGAGAGGTATCTCTTACTTTAACCAAAAGAAATATGATGACGCCATAGTCAGCTTTGACAAAGCATTGTCCATGGGTTCTACACAGCTGGCAGCTTATGTTTATAAAGGTCTGAGTTATTATTCATTGAATAAATATGAAGATGCAATCGCCGAGTTTGATAAAGCAAATGCAATTGACGGTTCATATCTGCAATCATGGTTATGGAAGGCGAGAGCGGAAGTTGCACTGAATAAACTTGATGAGGCAAAGGTAAGCTATAAAAAAGTTCTAGAAATAGACCCTACCAACAAGAGTGCGCAGGACGACCTGAACTTATTGGAGCAGAAACAATAAATTTAATCTTAACTTATAAATTCTTAAATTAATGCGATTTACCAAAATCGCATTTTTTATTTTAAAATCCTGAATGGATAATATCGTAAAATACATAAACGGGAATAAAGAAAAGTTTGTCGATGAGTTAAAAGAGTTTCTGAAAATTCCTTCAATCAGCACAAATCCCGAAAACAAAAATGATGTTATAGAGTGCTCAAAGTATGTTGAGAATGAACTGAGATCAATAGGACTGGAGAATGTTAAGATCTATGAAACGCCGGGACATCCTATCGTATACGGGGAATGGCTGAAGGCCGGAAAGGATAAGCTTACAGTTTTGATATACGGCCACTATGACGTTCAGCCTGTGGATCCTGTTGATCTCTGGACTGATCCGCCTTTTTCTCCGACAATACGGGGCGACAATATTTATGCAAGAGGTTCGGCGGATGATAAAGGGCAGGTTTTCATTCACATGAAAAGCATACAGGCGCATATGACCAATAATAAATTCTTGCCTGTTAACATAAAATTTCTGATTGAAGGTGAAGAAGAAATCGGAAGTGTCAATCTCGATTCCTTTATAGAAAAAAATAAAGAGTTACTGAAGTGTGATTATGTCGTTGTCTCAGATACAGCAATGTTCGACTATGACGTGCCTTCAATTTGTTACGGGCTGAGAGGTCTTGCTTACATGCAGGTTGATGTCACGGGTCCTAACCGTGATCTTCATTCGGGATCATTCGGCGGTGCGGTTGACAATCCTATCAATGCGCTTGCACATATCATCTGCAAAATGAAGGATGATAAGGGAAAAATTCTTATCGACGGATTTTATGATGACGTTCTTCCGATCACGGATAAAGAAAGGGAAGAGTTTACAAAGCTGCCGTTTGATGAAAAGAAATATATGCAAGGACTGGAGATTGAAGAGTTATTTGGCGAGCCGGGTTATACCACACTCGAACGTGATTCTGCAAGACCTACACTGGACTGCAACGGTATCTGGGGTGGATTTCAGGGAGAAGGAGCTAAGACTGTTTTGCCATCTAAAGCAAGCGCAAAGATATCAATGAGACTTGTTCCCAACCAGGAGCCGGTGAAAATAGAAAAACTTTTTACGGAGTTTTTAAATAAGATCACTCCAAAATCGGTAAAAGTGAACGTCACATCCCTTCACGGCGGCAAAGGAGCCATTACTCCACTTGATTCTCCAGGAATAGATGCGGCTGTTGAAGCTCTTAAGAAAGGATTCGGGAAAAGACCTGTATTCATGAGAGAGGGAGGATCAATTCCCGTTGTAAATACATTTCAGACCTTATTGAAAGCTCCGACAATTTTGCTTGGTTTCGG
>JBDTLQ010000243.1:0-5514 GCA_039934715.1 Ignavibacteria bacterium
ATATATGTAATGCCCTGCGTCAGCGGAAAGAAGAACATCATTTTTTTTAAATCCTATTATTCCGTTAGTTGTAACAAAGACCGAATCATAGAGCGAGTTAAAAAATTTTATTTTATGTCCTGCCGGTAAAATGTTTCCAAGACTGAAGTATCCGTCATCAATGCTGCCTGTAAGCAATCCGACAGTCTGATTGGTTTTATTGAGTATGAGATCTACACTGCCGGTTGTATCCTTCCAGCAAAAAAGCGGTTGAGCCGGTGCAGGCATCGAGCATTCAGTTGAGTTTGAATAAAAATATCCGCCATTGAGTGGAAGACCTCCCCCATAGTTTGCATTAACCATGGTAAAAGTACTTACTAGAGTATCGTTGCCCCGGTTTTCATCTCCGGGAAGACTTGTAAAAATTTTCACATTATAAGTGCCCGGTTCATCAGCTGTCAGAGTGTCAAAGTAAATTATTTTATCATGACCTGCAGAAAGAGTATCGCTTCTCTCACTGAAATAACTTGACGGACCTGTTACAGAATATGTAATCCTAAAAGGCGTCGTCTGATCTGCACTTCCGAAATTCCTGATGATGGCTCTGGGAATTATTGTTTCGAAAAGGCACGAACCGATCGCTCCGTTCGGAAAAGAATTTTCGATGACACCCACTTCATTAGAAATATTTTTTCCTACGGTCACATTATCCAGTCTTACATTGTCACCATCGTGATCAATGTGCAGGAATCCGATCCACACGGTTTGACCCGCATATGCATTCAGACTAACTGCAAATCTTCCGTAATCTACCGGGGAAGGATATGAGACACTGTCTTTGATACTCAGCAGGATGGTTGTCATGCTAACGGGAAGTGAATCAGTGTTTGAAACGAGGATACAAAAAGTATCACTGTAGTTGTTCCAGAAAGTTTGCTTAAATGAGAAAACAAGCGAATCGCCCGAAGCTGGAATAAATCTTTTTGAGATCAGGTAATTGCTTGAATATCCCGTGGAAAAGTTTGATACGGCACATTTGCTTCCTGATCGAGGTACTCTGATCGAATAATTCCAGATACCATTCGGAGAACCATATGATTCTACAGTCCACCCGTCAGGAGGAAATTGTGATCCCTCAAAGCCTTCATTTAATTTGTATTGAGCCGAAGCTTTCTTATTACCCGCAAGGTTAATAACAGATAACAAGAAAATTAAAATGAAAAAATTTTTCATTGAAATCTCCTATATTGAATTCGAAATTTTTAAATGCTTGGGGTTATCTTGGGGGATATTATTTTGGAGAAGTACTGACTGATTGTCAATCCTTTAATATCAAATAAATTTTTCCGGAAAATTTTGGGACATCTCCCGGGTTCCGTTCTTTCTCGAAACTATTTTTTTGGAGTGGGTTAATATGGTTATTAATAATCTTTGAATCAAGATATGGATTTCTGTGACTTTTATTTTTTAGATTTTAGATTTTAGATTTTATTAAGATTTATGAATTCACACACGCCTGCCGGGGCATCGTTCTTTGTTTACTTAGTGATATATTTATATTTATAAAAAATCGAAAAAAAATCGAAAAAAAATCTAAAATCTAAAATCTAAAATCTAAAATCTAAAATCTAAAATCTATTTCTTATGGTACAATTTTACTTATGAATTTTACCGCATTGTTTTGATCAATGATCAGGTCAGTTAAGTTGACAACATTATCCCCTGTAAGATCAGTATTGACATAGCCCGTAGTAAAAAGTAAAACGTCGTTTGAAGTCAGTATCACATCAGCCAGATTGACAAGTCCGTCAAAGTTTACATCACCGCTGTAAAGTGCATACAGCACATGCGATGAAGCTACCTGCACCATATTATTTCCAAATGCTTTTGTATCTGAGCTTGTAAAGTCATAGTTCGGTACAGACACCGGGTTATAAGATTCACCGCCGGCTCTGCTCCAGGTTTCAACACAGTTTCTGTGTTTTACAGCGATGTAATATGTCCCCGCGGATGCGTTGCTGAATTTAAAACTTCCGCTGAATGAAACTGAATCTATTACAGCAGAAGAGGAATCAACTATCTGATAAGGCGCTGATGTTTGACGGAGATATGCTCTTACCGTGTCCATCTTATTTAATTGATCAGTAGAAGGATTATAGTATCCCTGCATTGCCATGCTGATATTAAAAGTTGTGCGTAAAACATAAAGTCCGGTTAGTCTGTCGGACGCGATTATTTTTCCCGATGGAAACATATACACACCCCAGCATCCGTCATACGTTCCTCCGTTGGAAGAAGGATAGGAATCATACCACGCGACCTCAACCGGTACAGCCGGATTCGAAATATCAATTAATCTTATCCCTGCTGTATAATGTGCGACCAGCGCGTAGTTACCATAGATCTCGACATTATGAACAATTGAGGAAGTGATCCCTGTCGGCTGCCAGTTGGTTACATAAACCGGATTTGTTACATCTGTTATATTCCATATCTTCATCAACCTTGGTGAAATTCCTATCTCATCCGTGACGAATAAAAATTTTCTGTCATCCGTCAGCGCAGTGTTGTGAGGTCCGGAGCCAAAAAGGTTATCAAAGATTTTGAATCTTATCAATGTGTCTTTATTGGTTGCAGCGATAATACTTACTTTTCCAATATTAATATTAGCGGCGTAAATAGTATCATTCACGACTCTGCAGTCATGTATATAATCAACATTATACCCGCCTCTTTTTACAGGCGTCTCGGGATCAACCGACAGATCTAAAATAGTCACTCCTCTTCCGAATGAAGCGTTGCAGCCATTCAGATATAAGTATGGACCTGACTGTGATATTGAATGAGTTGAAGTATGACCGGCCGGAATGAATTGTTTTACAAAATGAATTGAGTCAGGAAGGTACTGAAGGTCAACTATCTGGATCCCGCTGTTCGGTACTTCGGAAACAATGTAAGCGTAATGCGAAAATGTTTTCATCTCGCGCCACAGGTTGTTGCCGCTTGCGGGATTTGTAGATGGCGTGAAACCTGCCTGGTGAATATTGTACGCATCCGTAACGTCTACAAAGGAAGTCCCGTCATAACATCCGAGTATCGCATACTCTCTTCCGTCCGGTGCCCTGTATCCCCAGATAGCGGAATAAGGTGTAGGGTGTGTATTCAGATTTTTAATAACATACATGTTCTTGTCCGCAAGCTGTGCAGTTGATTCCTGAAGATTGAAAAAGAATATAATTGAAAGAAAGATGATTGAATATTTCATCTCGGCATTTGTTTTAATTTTTAATATAAATTTCCCTCTGTTATCATGGAATAATTTTTACGATGAATTTTACAGCGTTGTTCTGGCCAATGATAATATCTGTAAGGTTTACAATATTATCTCCTGATAAATCGGTATTAACATAACCTGTCACGAAAAGAGCAAAATCATTTGACGTCGCGATCACATCATTAAGATTAACCACTCCGTCAAAGTTAATGTCACCGCTGTACAGGGCAAAACGAACAGGTGATGCGTCGACCTGAACAATATTGTTCCCAAATGCTTTTGAATCAGAGTTTGTAAAATCGTATGACTGAATTGTCATCGGATCATAAGATTCTCCCCCTGCTTTGCTCCAGACCTCAATACAGCTTCTGTGTTTTAAAGCGATATAATAAGTACCGTTTGGTGCGTTACTGAATTTGAAATTTCCCGTCAGAGTAACCGAATCAACAACTGCAGAGGATGAATCAACAATGATGTAAGGCGCTGATGCATTTCTAAGATAAGCTCTGACCGTATCAGTTTTGTTAAGACGATCCGACGATGAATTATAGTAACCCTCAATTGCAAGACTAATATTGAAAGTTGTTTTGAGTATATAAAGTCCGGTATTCCTGTCGGATGCGATTATTTTTCCCGAGGGAAACATGTAAACACCCCAGCATCCATTGTAACTAGTACCGTCGTTCAGGGGATAAGTGTCATACCAGGCCTCTTCAACAGGCACATCTGGATTTTGAATGTTGAGTATCCTTACTCCGGCGGTATAATGAGCAACGTGAGCATAGTTGCCGTAGATCTCTATGTTGTGAACTATTGAAGCTGTAATTCCAGTAGGTTGCCAGCTTGTAACATAAGTTATGTTTTTAAAATCTTCAATGTTCCAGACCTTTAAAAGATAAGGAGCTGTACCAATTTCATCAGTTACGAACAGCCTGTTACCATCAGCAGTGAGTGCAGTATTGTGCGGACCTGATCCGGGAAGATTTACAAATGTAGTTATTGTTACAGGCAGATCTTTATTTCTTGCGTCAATTATTGACACATTCTGGTCGAAAATATTTGCAGTATAAATTGTATCGTTCACTATCCTGCAGTCATGCACATAAAATCCGGTCCATTTTCCTCTTAGTACCGGAGTTACAGCATCCGCAGACAGATCAAGAATTGCAATTCCCTGATTAGGGACAAAGGAAGGATTGCAGCCGTTTAAATATAAGTAAGGACCTGATTGTGAAATTGAATGAGTGCTTGTATGTGACAGAGGCACGAATTGTTTTACAAAATGAATTGAGTCAGGCAGATACTGCAGATCAACGATCTGGATACCGCTGTTAAATGCTTCCGATACAATGTATGCATAATGTGAATAAGTTTTCATTTCGCGCCAGGATGAAGTGGGACCTGTAAGGAAGCTGACTTCATGAATGTCGGCGGGATTTGTAATGTCAACAAAAGCGGTTCCTGTCGGACAACCCATTATAGCGTACTCTCTTCCGTCGTTTGCTTTGTAACCCCATACCGCTGCATACAGCGTTGGAGTATAATGCTGATTCAGATTTTTAAGAAGATACATATTCTTATTGCCGAGCTGAGCGGGTGAGTCATTAATGCTGAAAAACAATAGCATTAATAATGAGAGTAAAAAAAGCTTCATGATTTTTAATGTTAGAATTTAAATAAGTTAGCATCCAATCAGGTTTATGGAAATCAAAAAACCGGCGTAAAGATTAAAATTAATTCCAATAAAAAAGAGGAGCAATAAAAATGTGCTGGTTTTTTTCATGTCATTTAGATTTAATTTTTTGAAATTACTACTTTAAAAGCTGTAAATATCTATTGATACAATTTTCAAAATTAAAAATCAGAATGCTGAAAAGATCTCAAGTGCCTTGCCGGCAATGTCATCATCCCTTGTTGCTTCATCTACGTTTATCCAGTTAATTCTTTTATCCTTTCTGAACCACGTCATCTGCCTTTTTGCGTAGCGCCTGGTGTTTTGTTTTATCATCGCTGTCATTTCATCGTAAGAATATTCCGATTCAAAATACTTAAAGACTTCTTTCACACCAACCGTATCGATTGAATAATTTTTTCTGTAATCATAATTATTCTCCATCAGCCATTTCACTTCATCAATAAGTCCGTTTGCTATCATCTCATCCGTTCTTTGATTAATACGTTCATACAAAACTTTTCTGTCATACATTAATCCGATCTGAACTGTTTGGAAATTTACTTCAGCATTCTTTTTCTGAAACTCG
>JBDTLQ010000244.1:0-5503 GCA_039934715.1 Ignavibacteria bacterium
CAAAGTAAACATGGAGATTGATTGTTTATTACCCATTTCTTTCTCCCTTCTGCGAAATCTTTTTTGAAATTATTTTAAAAGATGTTGTAACTTAATTTTTTAATTAAATAATTTCAAGTTTAAAGTTTGCGGGAACAGATTTTTTTTTATAGGGGATGAAGTCATCCAAATTAGATAATTGTCGTGAAAAGCAAAACACGCTCAATGAATCGAAATAGTTTACCCCGATCCTCTAAATGAATAATGTCAGCCGGAAAATGTTTCTTAAACCACAAGAGGCTCTTTCTTTAATGTTAGCCCGAACTTGTTCTTAATTGTTTTTTCAATATCATCAGACAAACTCAGCAGCTCATCAGTGGTTCCGTTGATATTTATCAAAGCAAGAGAATGATTTCCTGAAATACCAACTCCACCTTTAATATATCCTTTCCTGAACCCCGCCTGTTCCACAAGCCATGCCGAGGGGATTTTGAATCCATCTCCTGTTACAAATACAGGCATGTTATTTTCTTCCCCGGTCTTTTTCTTAAACGCTTCAAATTCATCTTTGCTGAGAACCGGGTTCATAAAAAAAGACCCGCATGATCTTGAATTCGGATCAGCTTTATCTATGATCATCGACTTGCTTTTCCTTAACCCGATCACTGCATTTCTGATCGCGGTTAATTTTTCATTCAATTGAAGGTCTTCGAACTTTATAATTTTTGTTTCGATATAATTTTGAAGCTGATCATACTTTATTACGGCCGCCTTATCTTTTTTGAAACGAAACATTACTTCGGTGATAATATACTTATCCGGATCAGAAGATTTGAACCGGCTGTTCCTGTATTTAAAATCACATTCCTCATTTGTAAAAATAATACTTCGAAGTGTAACTCTATCGATCGCTTCAACGGAAAAAATTGTATCTTTTACTTCCTGTCCGTAAGCACCGACATTCTGAATCGGGGTAGCTCCGACAGATCCCGGAATTCCGGACAAACATTCGACGCCTGTCAGATTTTTTTGAATCATTTGTTCCACAAACTCATCCCAGTTCTCACCCGCACCAGCATTTACAAAAACATGTTGTAAATCTTCCGAAACATTTACTCCTTTAATATCAATTTTCATGACAAGCCCGTCATACCCATCATCGGGAAAAATTATGTTGCTTCCTCCCGACATTACCTGGACCTTTATTTTATTTTCTTTTGCATAATTCAAAGCTGACAAAATATCATCAACCGATGCGCAGGACATAAAATATTTTGCCTTACCTCCGAGACCGATCGTTGTCAGGTCTGACAGCAGAATATTTTTTTTCAAATCAGCGGACACTATAAAATTTTTGAAGCAATATAAATCTTAACTGTTCTTATTAAAATGGATTTATTTGTTTGAGAGGGTTTAATTGTCACATCCGTCCAAAACGATGGACTTAGAAAGTCAAGATTTTTAGTTTCGAAATGAAACTCCCCGCCGCAAGCAGCGGGGTATCTTTTTAAAACAAATAGAGTTGGTCTGATTTATGTAATTGTTTATACTCATTAGCTGTACCTTGTTCTTTTACATATTTTGATATTGTACTTTCATCACCAAACTTACTTACTGTATTAACAAAATATCCATCACTCCAAAATTCTCCTCCCCATAATTGTTCTTTCACTTCTGGGTGATGTTTGAAAATCTCTCGTGCTGTGATACTTTTTATAATTGTTACAATTTTTGTTGCACTGTAGGTTGGTACTGATTGCACTAAAAAATGTACATGATTATTGTCTGTACCTATTTCCATAAAATATATCTGATACCGCTTTGATATTTCCATACAAATGTCCTTAAGACTTTGATCAACTGTTTCACTAAATACAACTTTCCGATACTTTGCTGGACAAACATAGTGATAAAGTAATACGGATACATTATGTGATTTGTGGATGTATATGCTTTTCGACATCTACAAATATATGAAAAATTTTCGCCGCAAGCGGCGCGGATTTTAACCCTGAGCGATTAAATCCGCTTTCTTTTGAAAAACCAAAAGAAAGCTTGGCAAAGAAAAGTTTCCCGCTGGTGATAAATTGCCGGAAATTCGGATCAATGGCGGCAGGAATTCCAACAAGTAATCGGGTGATGACTTTGCAAGCTGTGCTTGTCGCCATTGCTCTGAATTTCTTATAGGCAATTTATCACAGGCGGGTTCTTTTAAGAATGATAATGATTACTCCAATTGTTGATTAGTTTAAGACTATTTAAGTGTTGATAAAAATGTTTTGGACAGCACTGTTTAATTGTATGAGTGGTAAGAAAAAATGACCATAGTCTCAAAAAAAAATTTAAGAAAAACAAATCCCCGTTGGTTCATAAACCGGTATGAAAAAAATAAATTATAATTTTCAAAAAATCGGTCTCATATTTTTAATATCTGACTTCAATATTGGCATTCATTTAAGTAAGTTTCTAAAAATGAAAAAAAGAAACGCAGTTGTTCTTGTAAGCGGAGGAATGGACAGTGCATTGACCGCCGCTTATGCCGGCAAAAAATATTCCCTTAATTTTCTTCATATAAATTACGGACAGAGGACACAGCAAAGAGAATTAAAGGCGTTTGTGGATATTGCGGATTTTTATGATGTAAAAAACAAACTTATAGTTGACATAAGCCATTTGAAGGAGATAGGAGGTTCTTCTCTGACCGACAAAAAAGTAAAGATAACAAAAGCAGACCTAAAAAATAAAAAGATACCTTCAAGCTATGTTCCATTTAGAAATGCAAACATACTATCGGCTGCAGTAAGCTGGGCTGAAGTGATAGGAGCGAAGAAGATATTCATCGGAGCGGTGGAAGAGGATTCAAGCGGATACCCGGACTGCAGAAAGGAATTTTTTGATTCCTTTAATATCATGATCAGCAAAGGCACCAAACCGGGCAGCGGGATCAGAGTCGAAACTCCCATAATTAATTTTACAAAGAAAGATATTGTATTGAATTCAGTAAAGCTCAGAGCTCCGATCCATTTGTCATGGTCCTGCTACAAAGAAAACAAAGTTGCCTGCGGTGAGTGCGACAGCTGCGCTCTGAGATTGAGAGGATTTCAGCAGGCGGGAATTTCTGATCCCATCCCATATAGAAAAATAATAAATTATAATTCATAAGTTATCAGATGCCCGCAAAAGATAATAACAAATTTCTTAATATTGTAGCCGGATTATTCCTTGCCGGGTTTTCAATTTATGTTATAAAGGAGCTGAGTTCGATACTTATTCCTTTTGTGCTGGCAATAATAATTTCGTTTGTTTTTGAGCCGTTCTTCAGCTGGATGAAATCAAAACGAATACCAACCGGAGTAGCAATAGCTGTAGTGCTGATACTTATAATAATCATCGCAAATATCGCAAGTGTTCTGATCGTCGCGAGTGTTAATTCATTTTCGTCCAACTTCAATGTTTACGAAAAGAAGTTCACGGATTTTTATCAATCAATGATAATATCATTAAAGCTATCACCCGAAGAAATAAAGAATCTCAGCGAGTCACTCAAGATATCAAACCTTCTTAAAGAAGGGGCTGTCACTTCAGTCATAGCAAGTTTTCTTACAAGCTTTCTCGGGATTTTCGGAGACTTTGTGTTGATACTCTTCTATGTTATTTTTATTCTGTCGGAATTCAACAGCATAAAAAGAAGGATCATACTTGCCTTTTCACATGATCAGGCAGCAAGCATTGTCAGAACATTTGGCGTGATCTTCAATGATGTGAGGACATATATTTCGGGAAAGACAATAATCAGTTTAAGTCTGGGCACGATCTCAGGATTTATACTATGGATCTTTGGTGTTGATTTTTATTTCATATGGGGCTTCCTCATTTTTATCATGCATTTCATTCCAAGTATAGGCGCTCTTATCGCGATCTCACTTCCATGCATCGTAATGTTTCTGCAGTTTGATAATATCTTCACTCCGATCTTTGTCACAGTGTTATTAGTAGTACTTCAGAATGTTATCGGAAATATTGTTGAACCAAAAGTTCTCGGAGTGCAGCTAAACCTTAGTCCGCTGCTGCTGCTGCTTTCATTATTCCTGGGAGGCTATATCTGGGGAGTGGTAGGCATGATACTTTCCGTTCCGATAATAAGTATGCTGAAGATCATATTGATGAATTTCGAATCAACAAAACCATTCGCGATTTTAATGAGCTATAAGCATGAGGTCATAAAAAAAGACAGTGTATTTAAATTCAGACTGAAAAGAAAATGAGTGATAGTAATCCCAATAAATTCCTGAATGTCGTTGCGGGTATTTTCCTTATGGGTTTCATTTTCTTTGTACTCAAAGAGCTTCAGGCAATACTGCTTCCGTTATTTATTGCTCTGATAATTTCTTTTGTATTTCTTCCTTTTTATAATTTTCTGATAAGCAAAAAATTTCCTTCAGCTTTAGCTATCGCATTGACGATCCTCTGTATTTTATTGATATCAAATATCGCAAGTGTGTTTATGATCACAAGCGCAAATACTTTTTCAGCTGAGTTCCCCCGATATGAATTGAAATTTCTAAACATCTATGAGGACCTCATCGTCAAATTGAATTTGTCGGATAAGGAAGTTGAAAGTATCAATAAATCATTAGACGTAAAAAAGCTGCTGATGAGCGGAAGCTTTACTTCACTTATAACAGGGATCTTCGCTACCATAACCGGGCTTCTTGGAAATTACGTGCTGATACTTTTTTATATAATATTTATATTATCGGAAACGAAGGGCATTCGTGAACGGATCAGTGCCGCTTTTTCAAAAAAGAACGAAGAGACGCTTATCAGAACCATCATTGATATTTTTTCAGGCGTGAAAAGCTACATCGCCGGGAAAACTCTTTTAAGCCTGATACAGGCTGTGATAATCGGTATCATACTCTGGACATGCGGAGTTGATTTTGTTTTTATCTGGGCATTCCTGTTTTTTTTAAGCGACTTTATTCCCAACATAGGATCACTCGTTGTTACCGTCCTGCTGGCAACATTCATGCTTCTTCAGTTTGAAAGCATTCTCCTGCCTGCAATAGTGGTGGCAGTCCTGATTGTTATTCAAAATCTTAAAGGAAATATTCTTGAGCCGAAGATTTTCGGAGAGCGTCTTGATCTGAGCCCTTTGCTTTTATTATTCTCATTGATATTTTGGGGATACATCTGGGGCATAATCGGAATGATTCTTTCGGTACCTATCATGAGCATGATAAAAATAATTTTCATGAACATTCCCGCGACAAAGCCTTACGCGATTTTAATGAGCAATAATCCTTTGACAGAAAAAAAGAGAAAGAAAAAATTATAAAATAAAAGTTATTTTAATTTAATTAACTAAGGGGCAAAAATGACAGTTAGTAAAAAATTACAGAATTGGGTGGACGAATGCGCGAAGCTTTGTAAACCGGATAACATTCACTGGTGCGATGGATCGGAAGAAGAGTTTAACAAGCTGGCTGATATACTGGTGAAAAAAGGTTATATAAAGAAACTA
>JBDTLQ010000245.1:0-5496 GCA_039934715.1 Ignavibacteria bacterium
TCATCTGGACGGAATGGATGGGAAGAAGTCCGCAGATAATTGAAGATCAGATTACTTATCCACTTACGACTTCACTCCAGGGAATGCCTAAAGTTAAAGCGGTCAGAAGCCAGTCAATGTTCGGAATGAGTTTTATTTATGTTATATTCGAGGATAATACAGATATATACTGGGCGAGAAGCCGGGTGCTCGAAAAACTTTCACAAGTTCAATCAACATTACCGGAAGGAGTTAAACCCGTTATCGGACCTGACGGAACAGGTGTTGGCCATGTATTCTGGTATCATCTGAAAAGTGACAAGTATGATCTGGGTGAACTCCGTGCTGTGCAGGATTATTATTTAAAGTTGGGTCTGCAATCAGTTGAGGGTGTTGCGGAAGTTGCATCGGTAGGAGGATTTGTAAAACAGTACCAGATCGATGTTGATCCGGCACGTCTGTCCGCATACGGGATCAATGTTAATGATATTTCAGTGGCTGTTCAAAGGAGCAATAAAGATGTTGGTGGAGGAAACATTGAATCATCCGATATTGAATATTTTGTAAGAGGCAAGGGATATATAACTGACGAAAGCGATATTGAAGAAATAACTTTAATGACAGGGCAAAAAGGAATACCTGTTAAAATAAAGAATGTCGGAACTGTACAGATAGGAGGGGATACAAGAAGAGGCATGATAGATTTTAACGGAGAAGGTGAAGTGGTCGGTGGAATCATTGTAATGCGTTACGGTGAGAACGCTCAAACTGTAATTGACAGAGTCAAAGAGAAATTAACGGAGCTTGAAAAGGGATTACCTGATGGAGTTACAGTTGAAGTTTCTTATGACAGAAGCGATCTGATTTCCAAAGCTATTAAAACTTTGAAAGATGCAATAATAGAAGAAGCGATAATAGTCAGTTTCATTGTTTTAATTTTTCTTTTTCATTTCAGAAGTGCAATTAGAATATTAATAGAAATTCCGGTAGCATTATTGATTTCATTTATTTTAATGAGACAATTTGGAATCACATCCAATATAATGAGTCTGGGAGGTCTCATTATCTCAATCGGAATTCTTGTAGATGCTTCGATTGTAATGGTAGAGAATGCATACAGAAATCTGGCAATTGCTCAGGAAAAGGGATTGAAGATTGATTACAAAGAAATCTCCGCACGCTCGGCCAAACAGGTAGGCAGGGCAATATTTTTTTCTGAGGCAATCATTATAATTTCATTTCTTCCCGTATTTA
This sequence comes from Ignavibacteria bacterium, assembly GCA_039934715.1. GTDB lineage: Bacteria > Bacteroidota > Ignavibacteria > Tepidaquicellales > Tepidaquicellaceae > JAGPCH01. The sequence goes on from JBDTLQ010000245.1 coordinate 1,234, forward strand.
TGCTTGAAGGTCAGGAGGGAAAATTATTTCATCCTCTTGCATTTACAAAAACATTTGCAATTGCCGGCTCGGCATTGATCACAATTACTCTTGTTCCGATGCTTATGACTTTATTTATGCGTGGCAAATTTTATAAAGAAGAGAAAAATCCTGTAACAAGATTTTTTAATATGCTGTATGATCCGGTTTTAAGATTGGCATTGAAATACCGGAAGACAACCCTAGTAATAAACGTTATAGCTTTACTTATCACAATTCCTTTGATCTTAAATACAGGGAGCGAATTTATGCCTCCGCTCGATGAAGGAAGTATTTTATTTATGCCGATAATGCTTCCGAATGTTTCAATCACGGAAGCAAAAAGAATTGTACAGACACAGGATGCGATAATAAAAAGTTTTCCGGAAGTTGAAACAGTTCTCGGAAAAGTCGGCAGAGCTGAAACCCCAACAGACCCTGCACCAGTAAGCATGATAGAAACAATAATCATATTGAAAGATAAATCAGAATGGAGAAAGGGAATTACAAAGGCTGAGATCATAAAAGAATTAAATTCAAAATTACAGATACCGGGTGTCAGCAACGGCTGGACACAGCCGATTATTAACAGGATAAATATGTTATCAACAGGCATCCGGACTGATCTTGGAATAAAAATTTTCGGGGATAATCTTGATACACTTGAACGGCTGGCAATTATTGCTGAGAACATTGTAAAAGGAATTCCGGGTGCCGCCGATGTTTATGCAGAACGCACTCAGGGCGGTTCTTACATTGATATTGACATCAAGCGTGATGCAATTTCACGGTATGGTTTAAATGTTGGTGATGTTCAGGACGTAATTGAAACAGCGATCGGCGGAGAAAATATTTCCAGGACGGTTGAAGGAAGAAGAAGATTCCCGATCAGGGTAAGATACATGAAAGATTATCGTTTAGATATTGAAGCTTTGAAAAAGGTTTGGGTAAACTCACCAAACGTATCAACAAATTCCATGGGTTCGATTCAAGACAACAGAAATATAAATCCGAACGGAAAGACCCAGATTCCATTAGGTGAATTGGCAGAAATAAAAATAACTTCCGGACCTCCGATGATTTCTTCAGAAAATGGTTTATTAAGATCTGTAGTTTTTCTTAATGTAAGAGACAGGGACATGGGAAGTTTTGTAAATGAAGCAAAGGAAGTAATGGATAAAGAATTCACATCTTCATTACCAAAAGGGTATTATTATATATGGAGCGGGCAATGGGAAAATCAGATACGCGCAAAGAAAAGATTGCAAATAATTATTCCTATAGTTTTCTTAATAATATTTGTCATGCTTTATTTTACTTTTAAAAACTTTCTTGAGGCTGCACTTGTAATGTTATCGGTTCCTTTTGCTTTAATAGGCGGCGTTTATTACATGTCAATACTTAATTTAAATTTTTCTGTGGCGATATGGGTAGGATTCATTGCTCTTTACGGGATTGCAGTTGAGACCGGAGTCATAATGGTTATATATCTTCATGAAGCTCTTGATAAAAAATTAATTGCAAAGGGAGATAATATCACTAAACAAGATTTAATTGATGCAACAGAAGAAGGAGCTATTTTAAGACTGCGCCCGAAACTCATGACAGTTGCTGTAGCTATACTTGGATTAATTCCAGTAATGTGGGCTACCGGAACCGGCGCTGATCTGGCAAAGCCGCTTGCAGTTCCGCTGATAGGAGGAATACTTACCTCGGCAATCCATGTATTATTTGTAACTCCAGTAATCTTTGTTATGATCAAAGAATATTTCAGAAAAAGGGGTAAGCTGAAGAAATCTGAGATGGCGAAGTTTATGGTGCATTGATCAGAACTCGATGTAATTACACTTTGCCCAATTAGCGTTGTTTCTTTTATCCCAATAAATTAGTTTGCTATGTGAAAAATTTCTGTGTCAAATTCCTTTGTATTTATTTCCTCTTTCTTGCATTCAAGCCCTGCGTTGATGAAGGCTGTTCGCATGAATCAGGATTGCAGGGGATCTCATACACTGAATCGCATCATGCCGACGATCCACATGACAGCTGCTCTCCTCTTTGCATTTGTGAATGCTGCAATACAATTGTAAATTTATCTCCAAAATTATCATTCATACTTTTTACAGATTCAGATTTTCTGAATCCTTCTGAAAAATTTAATCTCACTTTTTTTACATTACCTCCCGCTTCACCTCCTCCTAAATCATAAGTTAATTTTTTCTTTTCACATATTATAACGGATATCACAACGGTATCCCGTGAATTTACAATTATGTTAATTTATGATAGACAGGATCATTTCCTTTTCAATTAAACAAAAATTAGTGATCATGATCGCGGTCATAATTCTTGCCGGCGCAGGAATCTATTCAGCGATCAGACTTCCAATTGACGCCGTTCCGGATATTACCAATAACCAGGTGCAGATCATCACGGCAAGTCCAACTTTGTCAGCCGCGGAGATCGAACGGTTTATCACATACCCGGTAGAGCTCGCAATGAAAAGTCTGCCTGATGTTATTGAGCTGAGGTCAATTTCCAAATTCGGCATCTCCGTTGTCACGGTGGTCTTTGAAGATAATGTTGATACATACTTCGCCCGCAATCTTATTTTTCAGAAGCTGAAAGAGGCGGAGGAAGATATGCCTGAAGGATTGGGTAAGCCGGAGATGGCTCCGGTCAGTACAGGTCTTGGCGAGATCTATCAGTATGTTGTGAGAGCGGAGGATCCGGGTGATACAACATTTAATGACATGGAGCTCCGGTCAATTCAGGACTGGATCGTAAAGAGACAGCTATTGGGCACTGATGGTGTCGCGGAAGTAAACAGCTTCGGAGGTTTTGAAAAACAGTATCAGGTTTTAATTGATGCCGATGCGCTGCAGTCATATGATCTGACATTAAGGGAAGTTCTTGAAGCGGTTACATCCAGTAACGCCAATGTCGGCGGAGCTTTTATTGAAAAGGGAGCCGAGCAATTTACCGTAAGAGGTATCGGCAATATTGAAAAGATAGAGGACATTGAAAACATTGTTGTCAAATATAAAAATCAAATACCCGTTCGCCTTAGTCAGGTCGCAAAAGTTGAATATGGCAGGGGGCTCAGAGTCGGATCGGTCACGCAGGATGGCAAAGGTGAAGTGGTTTCAGGAATTGTAATGATGCTCAAAGGAGCTAACTCGAGGGAAGTTTCAAATTCAGTTCATGAAAAAATTCAGGAGATAAAGAACACACTTCCTGAAGGAGTTACCATAGATGAATTTTATAACAGGGAAAAATTAGTTTCGGGTACGATCGGTACGGTTGAGAGAAATCTCATTGAAGGCGCACTGATAGTAATTTTCATTCTTGTTCTTCTTCTCGGAAATTTACGCGCGGGGATAATCGTAGCTTCTGTGATCCCATTGTCGATGCTCTTTGCAATTATCATGATGTACCTGTTCAATGTTTCAGGAAATCTTATGAGCCTTGGCGCGATCGATTTCGGTTTGATCGTCGACGGAGCTGTGATCATTGTTGAAAGTGTGCTTATCGCGATCGCTCATAAAGTTGAAAGACACGGAAAGGCTTTAAGCGGAGAAGAGATGGATGAAACAGTTTACAAATCATCATCAGGAATCATCAAGTCGGCTGTATTTGGAATAATAATTATCATTGTCGTTTACCTACCGATATTTTCGCTTGGAGGAATTGAAGGTAAAATGTTTAAGCCGATGGCGTTTACTGTTGGCTTTGCGTTGACAGGCGCGCTTCTGCTTTCAATCACCTACGTACCGATGATGTCCGCTCTGATGCTTAAAAAGAATTTCATTGAAAAAGAAAACATCGCTTCGAAGATAATGAACTTCATGAAGAAGATATATATCCCAGCACTCGAGTTTGCTCTCCGGAGAAAAATATTTGTAATCGGAATCGCTGTCATATCATTGATAATAAGCTTAATAATATTTACAAGGCTTGGAGGTGAATTCATTCCAAAGCTTGATGAAGGTGATCTCGCTTATCAGATCGTCAGAATTCCGGGAATATCTTTAAGCGAGTCCAGTGAGATAGGTACTAAAGTTGAAAGGATACTGATGTCGAAATTCCCCGAGGTAAAAACAGTTGTGACCAAGACCGGAGCGCCCGAACTTGCAACCGATCCTATGGGTCCTGAATTCAGTGATGTTATGGTAATATTGAAGCCAATTGATGAATGGACCTCCGCAAAGACAAAGCCGGAGCTGGTTGAACGAATGCAGAAAGAGC
>JBDTLQ010000246.1:0-5484 GCA_039934715.1 Ignavibacteria bacterium
AAATCTAAAATCTAAAATCTAAAATCTAAAATCTAAAATCTAAAATCTAAAATCGACCTGATCAGTTCATCATCAATTTTATCCTGCAGACTTTTAAGGTTATTGAGTGCCTTGGCTACCTTCCTCAATATCTCATTATCATTTTTTGTTTCGTGCTGATAACAGTAGCTGCCAATCGCCTGCAGCAGTCTGAGAAAAACAAAATAATAAAAATAATGTCTGAATTCTTTTTCGTCATAGCTTAAATAATTGTGCAATAAGTTGAGGTAATGTGTAAGCAGCGACTCGCGTTCATCATCTTCGAGATCAATGCTGCCTGAATAAAGAAATGAAGCAGCATCATAATGTAAAGGGCCTTTCCGTCCGGACTGATAGTCAATATAGTAGAGATCACCTTTTTTTATCATTATGTTCCTCGGTTGGAAATCACGGTAGAGAAAAAAATTGCAGTCAACCTTGGAAAGTATTCCGGAAAATTTATTCACGATCTCCTCAACATTATCATCGTTGAACTTACCTGCAGAATATATCTTTGGAAAATAATTGTTGAATTTTTCCAGATCACTTCTAACAACTTCAGAATTGAATTCTTCAGTCTGATAGCAGAGGCTGTAATCAATTTCATCCTTTGCAACGATCTGAAATTTTAACAGATCCGAAAGAGATTTCTTAAAGTAACTCTGCAGATCATCCTTGCTTCCGGATTTCATCAGCTTATACAAAGTGAGATCGCCGAGATCCTCTACGATGTAAAACAAATTGTCGTTTGAAACACTAATGATCTCCGGAACATTCAGACCTGATTTTAGGAAGGATTCGGTAAATCCAATGAATGCGAGATTTTCTTTGGGGTTGTCGTTGTAGATGCCGATGTATGTTTTCTGATCTGAAGTAAGACGGTATATCTTTCTGTCCGAAGCGTCCGGTTTCAGCTCTTTAATGCCATCAAGATTCTGACCGAACTTTGAAAACTGAAGTTCCTGAAAAGTATTTAGTATGATCTCACTTTTATACGACATCAGTTTTTTTTCAAAAGGTCAGTAAGCGCTGATTTAAGATCGCTATAATTGAACTCGAAACCGGAGTCAAAAGCTTTTTGAGGAAACACCCGCTGACCGGTCAGTAAATTTTCGGCGAATTCACCCAACGCTATCTTCAATGCAAACCCCGGTACCGGCATTAACAAATTTTTATTTAAGACCTTTCCAATTGTTTTTACAAAATCCTTGTTAGTTACCGGTCTTTGTGATGAGCCGTTCATAGCTCCCATGACCTTTGGGTTTTCCACTGAAAAAAGATAGAGGCGGACGATGTCATCAAGATGTATCCACGAAACCCACTGTTTACCATCACCCTGATAAACACCGCCGAAGAATTTAAATGGCGTGAGGAAATTAGGAAGTGCACCTTCCTTCTTATCCAAAACAATTCCAGCCCTGATTGTTACAACTCTTACTCCATACTGTATCGCTTTCATCGCTTCCATTTCCCAGTCTCTGCAAAGTCTGGCAAGAAAATCGTCACCGAGACTTGAATCTTCCGTCAGTATCTCATCGCCGCAGAAGCCGTAGATTCCTACTGCAGATGAGTTGATGAGACACTCGGGTTTTTGTCTGGATAACTTTATTGCTTCCACAATTAATTTGGTCGTATCAATACGGCTGTTATATACTTCATCTTTGAATTTTTTATTCCAGCGTTTTTGAGCAAGGTTTGCACCGGCAAGATTGATCACTATATCAGTGTCCGTCATCAATTCCGACAGCATCATTGGATTATCGTAAGCTATCCATTCAAATGCCTGAATTGTAAACTGCTGTTTGAAAGTTGATTTAACTTTAGACTTGTCTGTGGTAAGAATTCTTACAAAAGCTCCCTGACTGCAGAGCTCGTTTACGATACGCTTTCCTATCAATCCGGTCGCGCCGGTAATTAGAACTTTCTTTTTCATTTTTTTTGGGTTAACAAAATTACCATTATAATTTTTATTAAAAAATATTATAAAAAATACTGATTACACTTTTGGGTGAACGGCAAGAGCAAGAGCTCAGCCACGAATTTCACAAATTTTCACGAATTATTTTTAGGTTTGATAATAAAAATTATTTTCAAATTCGTGCTCATTCGTGCAATTAGTGGCAAAGCTTTTGCTGAATTAAATTGTAAATTGTAAATTATAAAATTGTAATAGCAGAAAGTTGTAATCAGTTCAACACACTCAACACACTCAACACACTCCATTCACTCAACTCACTCACCCCCTCCGTCAAATCATTCTAAATTGATTCTCTAATCGTTATTGAGTAATTTTGTTTACATTTCAATAAAATTAAAATCAATAATGGAGGTTGTTCAATGGCTGTAAAAGTCGGCATAAACGGTTTTGGCAGGATAGGAAGACTTGTTCTAAGGAGAATGATGGATCTCGGCGGATATGACATTGTCGGAATTAATGATCTTACCGATAATAAAACTCTTGCACATTTATTAAAATATGATTCTGTTCACGGAAAGTTCAATGGTGATGTGAAGGTAACAGATAAGGGTATCAGTATCAATGGTGACGAAATAAGGATCACTGCTGAAAAAGATCCTACAAAATTAGGATGGGGTGATCTCGGAACTGATGTTGTTATCGAATCAACCGGAGTATTCACTTCAAAAGATAAATTGAAACTTCATCTCGATGGCGGCGCAAAAAAGGTTATACTTACAGCTCCCGCTAAGGACAAGCTGGATGCAACCATTGTTCTGGGAGTAAATGATGATATACTCACCCCCGATATGAAAATTGTTTCCAATGCTTCCTGCACAACTAATTGTCTGGCACCAATGGTAAAAGTTCTTGATGATAATTTTAAGATAGTTAAAGGCTTCATGACCACCATTCACTCATATACAAACGATCAGGCATTACTTGATCAGCCTCATAAAGATCTGCGCAGAGCAAGAGCCGGCGCGATTAATATTATTCCAACATCCACAGGTGCTGCAAAAGCAGTCGGTGAAGTTCTTCCTCATTTGAAAGGAAAGCTTGACGGATTCGCACTGAGAGTTCCAACACCAGACGGATCACTTACTGATTTTGTCTGTGTTCTTGAAAAAGATACAACTAAGGAAGAAATTAATGCTGCTATGAAGAAAGCTTCCGAAGGCGAAATGAAGGGCATACTTGAATATACAGAAGATCCTATAGTGTCAACTGACATCATTGGTAATTCCAGTTCGTGTATATTTGATTCATTGTCAACAATGGCAATGGGAAATCTTGTTAAGGTTGTCGGCTGGTATGATAACGAATGGGGTTACAGCTGCAGGGTTGTCGACTTGCTGAAGAGAATTGCATAAAAGTTGAAAGTTGAAAGTTATAAATCAGGAATCTAAAATTAAAAAATAGAAGTTGGACACAATTTTTTTGGTCGTCAGTTTATTTCTCCCGAGAACGATAATTATTATCTATTATTTTCTCCACCTTCTGCCTCCTAATACAGTGCCTACAATTGGTGACGTATTGCTGACAGTGTTTATTCCGAGAGCTTTGATCCTTATTTATATAGCGCAGAATCTTGGAATAGATTCACCCTGGTTCTGGATACATCTGATTGTCGGGGTGTTCGTTTATTTTGGCGGCGGCAGGAAAGTTAAAAAGAAGTGGAAGAACAGATGAGAGGATCTTTGATTTAAATTAAAAAAGTTACCGGACATTGTACGGTAACTTTTTTTTATGCAATTGCAAAAGCAGAAAATGTTTAGCAATTCAAAATTTTAAAACATTATATCAAAAAAAATAAGTTATCCGAAAAATATTCAGATAACTTATTCAGAGGTGTGGGACAGATTCGAACTGTCGAATAAAAGTTTTGCAGACTTTCCCCTTAAGCCACTTGGGTACCACACCAATTTTCACAAAAAAAAAGAGCGGGAAACGGGACTCGAACCCGCGACTTCAACCTTGGCAAGGTTGCGCTCTACCAACTGAGCTATTCCCGCAAACGAAAGCAAATTAAACCTATTAAAATTTTTATTCAAGTCTTTAAAATCATAAAACCCCAATTGTCACCAGCAAAAGAGTATAAAGTTATGATTTGAATTAAAAAATTTCTTTAAGCATTTTACAAAAAATTAATACCAACACCTGTTTGCTAACCGAATCACGAAAAGTCAGCCTCCTGAAAGGGATCACATGGCGCATCATTGGGACATTGGACACAATACTTTTATCCTGGCTGATCACGGGAAATATCTCCCGGGCATTGCAGATCGGCGGAATAGAATTTTTTACAAAGATCCTGCTGTATTATCTTCACGAAAGAGCCTGGATATTTTTTAAGATCGGCAGAGAAACAATCACGGACAGAAGCGGTGTACCTGCCTATCATGACATGCACTGGAGAAGTATTGTAAAAGCAATAAGCTGGAGAATAACCGGCACCATTGACACCATCATAATTGCATTCTTTGTAACCGGCAATTATACAAAGGCATTCGAAATAGGTCTCACGGAAGTATTTACGAAGATGACACTGTACTATTTTCATGAAAGACTCTGGATGAAATTCATCAATTCGAAAAGACCAATTGTATTACCCGGAACCGCAGGTAAATAAATTTGCAAAGTGAAAAATCATATAGCTCAAAGAAAAACATTAATTAATAAAAACATAACAAAGGTATTTGATTTTTTCAGTAAGGCTGAAAATCTGGATCTTCTGACTCCTCCCCATCTCGGGTTTAAAATTATCTCAAAGCTCCCTCTTGAAATGAAGGTCGGGACACTCATAGATTACAGGTTAAAACTTAACGGCATTCCGTTCAGATGGCAAAGCATAATTTCACGCTGGGATCCTCCATACCTTTTTGAAGACAAACAGCTAACGGGACCTTATAAAGTCTGGATCCATGAACATAAATTTGAAGACAAAGACGGATCAACATTAATGACTGATACTATCGAATACCTGTCACCCGGAGGAATTTTTGAATTCATTCCGCATGCGTTGTTCGTTAAAAAAAAGCTAAGTGAAATTCTTGACTATCGGGAAAAAACTTTGAATGAAATATTTTCAAAAGAAGTTAACCCCTTAGAAGTTAAACCTTTCATAAATTTAACTTAATTGCAACCTACCTTTAAAAACTTCGTAACGATAGGAAATTTCATTAATTAATTTCTGCATGAAAAAACTCTACCCTCTGTATATTTTTTCAGCTTTACTTTCAATCCTTTTTTTTTCACAACATGCAAATTCCGCTGAACCAAATATCATTTACACTGTCAGCATGCCGTTCCCTTCAAACCATCTCTTTGATGTTTCAATTGAGATCAGAGATTATACCGGTTCAGATAATTATATTGACATCTCACTTCCTGCATGGCGTTCGGGCAGGTATGTGATTCTGAATCCTTCTTCGGGTGTTCAGGAATTTTCTGCAGTCAATGAAATTGGTGAAACGCTGAAATGGAATAAAACAGATAAAGATACATGG
>JBDTLQ010000247.1:0-5483 GCA_039934715.1 Ignavibacteria bacterium
GGCAATATTTTGAAAGCCGGTAGTGTTGGAAAATAAAGACTGAAATCCCATAGAAGTGTTATCATAACCTTCAGTGTTTTTATATAAAGAATTAAATCCCACCGCTGAGTTTTCAGAGCCGGTTGTGTTTGAAAATATAGAACCAAATCCAACCGCGGTGTTAGATTCGCCGGTAGTGTTTGAATATAAAGAAACATGTCCCAAAGCAGTGTTAGAATTGCCGGTCGTATTAAAATATAAAGAACCCGATCCTACTGCGGTGTTTTTATAGCCGGTGGTATTGGAAGTTAAAGTAATACTGCCAACAGCTGTGTTATACAGTCCGGATGTATTGGAAGATAAAGAACTAAATCCCAATGCTAAATTATTCGAGCCTGACATTGTAAAATTTCCTGCATTAATTCCTAAGAATGTATTATTTGTTCCGTAGTTATGTAAGAATCTGTCCGGTCCCTTAAATATTATACCCAAGCTTGAGCTTGTTGTATTTTCAAGCCGGAGCGTCCTGAGTATGTTCACCTGACCTGTAGATTGGCTTAGAGTAAAATAATTAGTTGATGCATCTTTAATTGTAAACACTCCATTCGTGCCAAGTGTATTGGTAATATTCTGTGAAAAAACTGTTGTTGATAACATTAGAAAAGAAACTATCAATAGTCTTATCTTTTTTAAGAAACTTAATTTAGTTTTCATTTTTAAGTGATAATTATTTTTGGGAAAAATATTTAGTTCTGACTCAACTACTCATCTTTTCAGCCCACTCAACTAATTAAGGTCTCTTGATCGAAACAAATCCCGAAGTACCGGTTCGCTGCAAATAAATATCAAATTCAAGTGCATCATTTGCAAAATTCAAATTTTTATATTGTAAATTCATCGCACGTAAATCATAAGTTGGGCTCTGTGGATAAAGGATTAATTGTCCTCTAATTTCGCCACCTGGAGAAGAAAAGGTCGTGCGAATGTTTACATACCACAGCCCATTGACAATCTGTGTATTTTGCATTGCAGTAAGTGTTAGAGATAAACTAAAGGCTCCTGAAGTTACACCCAGAGGAAATCCGGAAAATACAATTTGAATCGGAGCATTGACACCATAAGGTGCAGGACCGTGAAAAGCAGCAGAAGTTGTAGGACCCAATAAACCGGCAAAAGCCATCTCAAAGATTAACGAACGTGTTGCGTCGTCGTATGTTCCATGTAATATTCCAATCCCCGATGAAAGAGTATGTGGAACTTCTTGCGATCCATCAATCGGTATATTAATTACATATTGCGTGGCTAAAGTAATCTTCTGACTAAATAAAACTATGGTAAAAATCATCAAGAAGCTAAAAAAAATTTTTCTTAAATTTCTCATACTATTTTTGTTTTAGTTTTTTGAAGACGTTTTGGTAAACTAACACATTAATAGTAAAAGAGATAGATAAGATCTAACTACCTGACTGACTTTCATATCTCATCTTTTTATCAAGGCACAATTAGGAAACTAGCGTGCTCAATGCAATTAGCTAAGGTCTCTTAATCGAAACAAACCCAGAAGAATTATTAGACGTGATCAAAAGATCAGTCAAGTTTACAGAATTATCTCCGCTGACATCCGAGACAACATATCCCGAAACGAAATTAGTACCGTCATTTAAGACTTTGATAATGTCGGTAAGATTAACAAACCCATCACGTATGACATCGCCACTGAAAATTCCAAACCTTACAGGTGATGCATCAACAGACTTCATATTATTTCCATATGCCTTATTAGAGGCGGTTGAAAAATTGTATGTCAGTAAATTTGATATAAAAGGATTTCCTGAACTGCTCCATGTCTCAATCGAATTCCTGTGCTTGATAACTATATAATAAGGAGTGCCATTGCTTGTGTTTGAAAAATTAAAGGTGGCTGTGCCGTTTATATCTAATTTTGATTTGGATGAATCAACTATAGCATACGGAGCGGAAGCATTTCTAAGATAAACTCTTGCAGTATCGCTTATCATATTATTTGAAACAGAATTATAAAAACCTTCTATGAAAGCAGTGAGATTCAGAGTAAACATGGGATTACCTGTTGGGTCGCGTTTATAATATATCTCATAGTTCCCGTCTCGATTGTCTTGCCAAACAACATGCACAGCTGAACCGGATACAGATACAGAAGTAAAGAAAGAATTACCGGCATTATTAGTTAGCCGAGTATCTGCTCCCCAGCTTAATCCTCCGTCTGTCGAGAGTTTGTAGTATATCTCCGCGTTATTACGTTGGTCTTCCCATACAACATGCACAGCTGAACCGGATACAGATACAGAAGGATACTCTGAAGCAGCAGGGTCATTGGTTAGCCGTGTATCCGCTCCCCAGCTTACACCACCATCTGTTGAGCGTTTGTAGTATATCTCCGAGTTCGCATTACGAGTGTCTTGCCATACAATATGTATAACTTGCCCGGATACTGCTCCACAGGAATAGTATGATTCACCAATGGCATTCGTTAGCCTTATATCCGCTCCCCAACTTACACCTTCATCTGTCGAGCGTTTGTAGTATATTTCATTCCCATCACGATTGTCATGCCATACCACATGCACAGCCGAACCGGATACTGATACAGAAGTATACCATGAACTAGCAGAATTATTCGTTAATCGTGTATCTGCTCCCCAGCTTATTCCTCCGTCTGTCGAGCGTTTGTAGTATATCTCATAGTTCAAATCACGAAGGTCATACCATACAACGTGTACGACTGAACCGGATACTGCTATAGAAGGAGATTCTGAAGTAGAAAAGGCATTCGTCAGCCGTGTATCTGCTCCCCAGCTTATTCCTCCGTCTGTCGAGCGTTTGTAGTATATCTCATCGTTCCCATCACGATCTTCATCCCATACAACATGCACAACTTGACCGGATACAGATATAGAAGGATACTGTGAAGTACCCGAGGCATTCGTTAACCGTGTGTCTGATCCCCACGTTATGCCTCCATCTGTCGAGCGTTTGTGGTATATCTCATAGTTTCCATCACGCTGGTCAAACCATACAACATGCACAACATCTCCGCTTGATGCTATACACCACGCATTATTGTAAGTTGTATTAGAGTTACCGGGAGCATTTGTCAGCCGAACATCGGGCTGCCACTGGGCAAATGAGTTGAATGTTATAAGTGTAAAGTAAAAAGTTATAGCTAAAAAATAATTTCTCATCTTATTAATACCCTCTCTTGTTTATTGTTATTTTGTTAAAAATATTTTTTTAGTTTCAATAGACTGTTGATACTAACCTAAGATTCACTCCACTCACCTTACTCACCTCACTCTACTTACTCCACACTCTACACACTCTCTACATAATAATTATTGACTTCATGGTTTTACTTTTTCTAGTTTGAATTTTAATTTATTCCCAATCCTAAATTCCAAATTCCAAATGTGTACACGGGTCACTTTACTAAAATCATTTTTTTTGTTTCAATGAATTCATTTGTTTCCAACCTGTAAAAATATATTCCGCTTGTAAAATTACTTCCGTTGAAATCGGTTTTGTATGTACCCGGCTGCAGTTGCTCATTTACAAGTATAGCAACTTCACGTCCGTTTACATCATAAACTTTCAGGGAGACAAATCCCAAATCCGAAATTGCAAATTCCAGATTCGTAACCGGGTTGAATGGATTCGGATAATTTTGTTCTAATTTGAATTGTTCCGGAATTTCAATTGAGATTTGATTGATACCGACGGTCTGTGTATACTTTACAGTGGCATAGTCCCACAGTGTTGTATCGGTAGAACTATAACCCGTAACATACACATTGCCCGCGCCATCCAGAGCTATTGAACGCGCATCCTCACTATTATTGATTGAGCCGGTATAAGATGTTAACCACTGCTGGATCCCGGAAGAATTATATTTTATTGTGGTATAGTTATCACCTCCTGTAAACTCTCTTGAATAACCTGTCACATAGACATTGGCTGATCCGTCAATCACAAGCGAGCGAGCTACATCATTCCAATTTACTGAGCCGTTATATCTTTTAACCCAAAGAGAGTCACCGTCTGAGTTATATTTTATTGTTGCATAGTCATAATTTCCAAATGTTTTTGAACTATAACCTGTCACATAAACATTATCAGATCCATCTACTGCGATCGAATATGCCTCATCCGGCACACTGGTTTGTAAAAAATTATATCTTTGCACCCACTGCTGCACACCGGTGGGAGAATATTGTATTGTTGCATAGTCGGCATTTGTTCCGATTCCGGTACTGCTGCCGGTTACATATACGTTTCCTGATGGAGCTATTGCAACTGAAAAAGCATAATCATGACTGTTTCCCGTTCCGTTATATCTCGCTGCCCACTGCAGTACGCCGGAAGGATTGTATTTTACAGTTGCATAATCAGCATGAAATGAGCTGTCGGAACTCTCACCTGTTACATAGATATTACCTGCACCATCCAATGCAAGTGAATAGGGTCTTTCATAACCGCCATTAAATACTCCGCCATATCTTGCGACCCAGATCTGGCTGCCGGAGGAATTATATTTTATAGTAAGATAATCATCACCTGCTCCGCTTCCTGAACTATATCCGGTTACAAATATATTCCCCGAGCCATCAACTGCAATCAAACTCGCAATGTCACCGCCGCCATTATCATATCTTCTTACCCATTGCTCAACACCGGCGGCATCGTACTTTACTGTTGCATAGTCGTAATAATTCGTTTCGAATCCTACACTCCCGCCTGTCACGTAAACATTTCCCGCAGCGTCCACTGCTATTGCATATGCATAATCAGTTCCGTTTGCTGTTCCGTTATATCTCCTCGCCCATTGCTCAACACCCGAGGAATTATATTTTATTGTCGCATAATCATAACTCCCTGTTCCAACTCCGACGCTATAACCTGTTACATAGACATTTCCAGAACCATCTACCGCCATTGCATATGCAAAATCAGAATTATTTCCCGGAGGTCCGTTATATCTTGCTGCCCATTCCTGTGTAACCTGCGATTCTGCATGATTTAGAAACAGTAAAGACAATAAAATTGAATAAATAATCTTAATTGAGTTCATGTAGTGTTCCTTTCATGGTTTTATTATTTGTTTAAAATTATTTTTCATTTTTGCTTTTTCACCTGCAAAGATAGAACTGTACTTTTGGTTAATCAAATAGGTTATTCTTTTTGAGTATGTTTAAATCACGGTGCATTCTCACGCCTCTCATCTAACCAGGAGGTCTCATGCTTCACCATTATCAAATATTGTAAAGATCAAATTCAGAAGTTCGGGATTTTTCTTTTTAATTAAGGTTAACCTCTTCCTCTTATCCAGCTTGTTCAGATATCTTTTCTTTCCCTGCGCATTCGTTTTTTCTACAAACTTTTCAAAGTATACTAACTTTGCAAATCTTTCCATTTGTTCTTCAAAAACAAATCCGTCGTTATCCGAAATTTCTATTTTGGTATTCATTTTT
>JBDTLQ010000248.1:0-5461 GCA_039934715.1 Ignavibacteria bacterium
TTGCCGTAATATTGCATGAGCGGCAAAAGGCAATAATCATCCGAAACAATAAAATCATATTGCGTATTGCTTTTTTGGATTTCATCCTCGATTCTACGGATGTTCTCCTTCCAGAAATTCATCTTACTGATTCTCTCAGCCCAATTTTTGTCGGAATTCTTTTCTGTAACAGGTCGATAATCCTGAAAGCCTGAATTCAGATAATTTATGATTTTGTTGTTGGAAATTGAAGAAATGTTTTGTGAGGATAAATTAATGATGACAAGCAGGAATAAATTAAATATTACGGATAATAGTGTAAGGGTTTTGAATATTTTATTTGAATGAAAATATGGCAGCAAAAAAAGCAAGGGGATATATGAAATGAAATACCAGTTTCCTTTTATCTTGCCTGATATTGTTGCTGTAAAAAAGATACAGATTGTAATAAAGTAGGCAAGTCTCAGAAAATAATATTTTTTATCGGGAGGCTTATCAATCCATAAAAGAATAGTAATATATATAACCAGCACAAAAACAAACGGCAATAAGATTGAAAACTGCGAAAACAAAAATGCCGTCAGTGATTTAAAAATACCTCCGTTTATAGTCTCAGCATTTGTGAACAAATAATATTTTAGCCACACCGGCTCTTGAAATAAATTCCATAAAACAACAGGTGATATTGTCAAAATAAAAACCGAAAATGTTGAGGCAAGACCTTTAAAATTTTTAGTAAAACTTTTTCGATCTGAAAGTGTGATAATTAAAAATAATAAAAAAAGTAAAACTCCCTGATATTTGCTGAGTACCGCGAGTCCCATTGAAAGACCTGACAAAAGGTAAAATCTGAATTTATTTACGGTGATAAGTTTTAGCCAAAAGTAATATGTCATTACTGTAAACAGCAGGAGAAAAGTATCCGGTGAAATGAAATTGGTATAGATAGTAACTAACGGGACTGAAAAGAAACTCAAAATCAGAAGCAAGGTTTTTTCACTTTCGAAACCAAGTTCTTTGGAAATCAAAACTAAAAGAAAGATCAGTATTAAATTTGAAAGCAACGCGGGAAATCGAATTACAAATTCTGAATGTGAGGAGAATATAAAAGTACTCAGCTTTATCGACAGTAATGTGATCAATGAATAAGATGAATCCGGATTCAGAGACCACATCCAGTATAGAGCTTCGTCCTCGAATAAATCAAGTGTAAGAGCAGCTTTGGTTTTTAAAAAAAGAATAGCGGCAATAACAAACCATCCCGTGCAATATAGGAGTTTATTGTTTCCATTCATTAAGTTTCCAGGAATATTTCAGATAATTCAAATTTTTTGTTTTTCTTTTTTTGATAAATTCAGAATCTTCTTCATTAACATATTGAGATATATGGTTAATTACAGATCCGCTGCACTCTTTGAAATCCGAACTGTACCAATTATAAATCATTGAAAGATTCATGGTATTTCCTTTTTTGTTCAGATAATTTTTTGTCTTATCATTCAGGAATAACTTTGCCTGCTCATCCAATTGTTCATTTAGCTTTTCGGGTGTGTATGCTTCAGATCTTAAAGGAGGGCAGCTCAATGCTGCGCAGACAAGCGCGTAATGAATTCTGCATTCACCGAATTCGGGAATAATAATATCTTTTTCAATTTCGTCTAAACTATAATATTCTCCGCCAATATTAATGAAACTTATACTCCAGGGATTTTCGCCGGCTTTTTTTTCAATGTCCATTATTGATTTTACCGGATAATAATCTGTGATAAGCTTAATGGTAAAAGCATTATAAGCATTTATCCAGAATGTAAGCCGCGCCGTGTTATCTGTAATAGAATTCGGATCAAATTTACTTACAAGATCAAAATATTCTTTGAGCGGATTGTCTTCACTGATACCTTTATAATTTACCATTCCGTTTTCCACATATTTTTTCAAAACAGCATCAAGTACTCCATAATCAAATAGCGATTGTTGAGTATTATGATTTTTAGTGATTGCAAAAAGAGTGCTGCCTGAAAAGATTAAGAGTATAACTAATGATTTGTTAATATATTTTTTCAGATTCAAAATTAATTATATTTAGTAACCAATGGACCATTTTCAAGTTTTAAAACTCCTCTCGGACATACTTCCGCACAGATTCCGCAGCCTACACAGGAAGATCTTATAATGTTTTTGCCATTTTGTGCATAAGAGCGAACATCAATTCCCATTTCACAATAAGTAGAGCAATTACCACAGGATATGCATTGAGCTCCGTTTGTTGTAATTCTGAATCTTGAAATCTTTTTTTGAAGTAATCCAAGTATTGCGGCAAGCGGGCATCCAAATCTGCACCAAACCCTTGCTCCCATCAATGGATAAAAACCAACACCTGCTACCCCTGCAAACCCTGCACCAATTACAAAACCATAAACTTTTGCATAAGTATCAGTAAACCTGCCAAGTATATCGCCCTGAAGATATGAATTCACCCAAAGTAAAGTTGTTAATATAATTATCACAAGCAAAACCGAATGGATAATATATCTTTCATACTTCCATGACTTAAGAGATTTATCTGACAGATGTCTGTATGGATCGCCAAGAGTTTCGGCTAAACCACCGCATCCGCAGACCCAGGAGCAGTACCATCTTTTACCGAAAAAATATGTAAACGTCGGTAATACAATAAACGTCATCATCACAGCCCAGAATGCCATAAAAGTACCGAGCGCACCGGGAGATTTCATCAGGTAATCCAGAGTTCCGGGAAAAAGATAATCATATTTCAAAGGCCAGAAATAAGAAAAATAAAATCCGGGTTCGTTCAGAAGCAATAAAATTGATGGTATAAGAAAAGCAAATCCAAGCTGGAAAAAAATCACGGAGCAAGTCCTGATAATCTGATACCGGTTATGCCTGTTATGAATGATCATTCTGATTCCCATAATTATTACAGCAAGAGTATATAAAGCTCCATACAAAAACCATTGGTCTGAAGGGATATTCCTCAAGAGCATACTCATCCAGTCAAAGGGTTTTGCAGCATTTATAAATACTTCCGGAAACCAATAGAGGCATATATAAAATGAAGTAAGGAAAACAGCCGCAGTCCAGCCAAGCAATCCTTTGTTTGTTGCCTCAAGAAACATCAGCCGGTTTTTCTTAACGCCGGGTATAAGATTATTTTTATATTGACCATAAAAAAATATTAAAGCACCCAATGAACCTAAGCCAACGGAAAATATAAAAAAGAAAACCGGAGAAATATCCGTAGCAGATGTAAACGAAATAAGAAAGAATAAAAGACCGGTTGAGAATAATGCAAGACCGGCTTTTTTTATTACTGTGTTATTTACGTGAATTGATTCTGTTGGAATTGTTATTTGTATTGGAGTCATTGTTCAAATTTAATGTTACAAAATCTAATTTTTGGGGATTCTTTCAAGCCTGCTTTTTAAAAAACCAGCGCTTTGTTTTTAATGTAATTTTTTTCAGGGGATTTTGTGTGTTATAAATACTAACTATAGCTGATTCAAAGTGTGTAAAAAATTCAGGATCAAAATTGGCTTCGCTCAAATGTGTAAGCACGTATTCAACAGATCGCTTGTCCTTTATCCATTTCTCGCAAACTGACTGACGATACCTGATACCCATTAAATTAAAACCTATTACGCCTTCATCTGTATAAACAATTCTAATTGAATGTTTTGAATCTTTATCTTCCCAGTAAAGATTTTTTTCCCCGGGCATTTTGAAATTAACTAATCCATATGTCTGGTATTCTATATCAAGAAACTTTGCCGAATTAAACAGTATTCCTCTTTCATATTTTGTTTTTTTTCCGCAGATATTTTTGGCAACTACTTCACCATGCATTCTGCCTGTGTACCACAATTGTTCAATCCTGTTTTTACCGCCTGCAGTTTCAGATTTAATTTCCACACAATCGCCCGCAGAATAAATTCCCGGAACATTTGTTTCCAGATAATCATTTACCAAAACTCCTCTGCCGGTTTCTATGGAGGTATCTTTTAATAAATCTATATTGGGGCTGACTCCTGCTGTCAATCCGACGAACTGACATTCTATTTCCTCATCCTTATCGGTAATGATTGATTTCACCTTACCTGAATTATCTGCTTTTATCTCCTTCAATTGTGTATCAAGCCTGAGATCCATTCCATGCTCCCTTATGTGCTTGTTTATCATTTCAGATTCTTCAATTGGCAAAATATTTTCCCAATAACTTTTTTCGCGAACCAGAAATGTAACCGGAATATTTCTGCTCGAAAGCATCTCTGCCATTTCAATACCTATCAAGCCTCCGCCTACTATTACTGCACGGGAAACTCCTTTAGTATTTTGTTCCATTAAGTCCAAGTCCTGTAACGAATACAATCCCTGAACTCCCGCGTAATCCTGACCTTTCCAACCGAATTTATTTGATTTTGAACCGGTGGCAATTACAAGTTTATCATAAAATAAATTAATGCCGGTTGATAAAATTACCTGTTTCTTTTCAGTATCAATCTTCTGTACATAATCATTTATAAGATTGATTTTGTTTTTTTCCCAAAACCAATCTTCATATGGCTTAATATCTTTATGCTTCATTACACCCATATAAATATACATCAGCGCTGTTCTGGAATAAAAATATTTCGACTCGGAAGAAATCACAGTAATGTTCTTATCACTCATCTTTCTAATGAAACGGGCTGTAGTAATACCTGCAATTCCATTTCCAATAATTATTATATTTTCCAATGAAGTTGTTTTTAAAAATTTAAAATTCCATTAACGGGATCCGCCGCCTTAATTTTCGCTAATCAATTCTGCAATTTTATTTTCTGTAGTCTTATATGAGCCTTCACCTACCTTCGTGTACCTCACCTCGCCTTCTTTGTCTAATATGATTATTGTAGGCCAGGCGTGAACATCATATTTCTCCCATTCAGTAAATCCATTATCAATTAATACCGGATATTTTATTCCAAAATCTTCGACTGCGGATTTTACATTTTCAAACTTTTTCTCATTATCAAATTCCGGACAATGAATTCCTATTACTTCAAATTTATCCGACCCATATTTTGAATACCAATCTTTAACATAAGGGAGAGTATTTTTGCAGTTGTAACAGCCGAAAGTCCAGAATTCAATCAACACTACTTTCCCTTTCAGATTTTCTATGGATAAATCTGTATCCGTATTAATCCATTTGCTTTTAATATCACCGGGACCTGGATTTTTTTTCTTATTGTTCAAGATACTTTGTACTTCATCGACTTTAACTGATTCGCTTTTTTTATTTTCCTTAAATGCATATAAAAAAGTTATTGAAAAAATAATTGCAGTCAGGAAAAGTAAAGATAATTTTTTCGTTTCCATTTTTGGTTTGTATTTAATTGTTGCAATGAAATTATTGCAGTAGATATTTGACTATGTATTTTTAAATAATTTTATTAAACAATGGTGCCGCCGCAGCTTGAAC
>JBDTLQ010000249.1:0-5440 GCA_039934715.1 Ignavibacteria bacterium
TAACTTTTACTCATTTTACAGAAGACCTTATGATTTTATAAAGCTGTTGAAACAATATTATGATATTTATAAAATTCTCAGGATCGAAAACAAGGTCGAGGCCATTGTTTGTGTTGACCCGATGGGATTGGTGATCGCTGGACGGATAAGAAAACTGATAAATGTTAAGATCATATATGCATCTTTCGAAATATTCTTCGAAGATGAATTTTACATACAAAAAAAGAAGATCATTAAAACTCTTGAGACCAAATATTCCAGAAAAGCGGATCTTGTGATCATACAGGATAAAAAGAGGGAACAGCTATTAAGAGTGGTGAACAATTTCAGTGATAAAGTAAAATTTCTGCTAATACCTGTTTCACCGAAGAAGATCGATGTGAGTAAAAATGAATATGACATTTACAGTTATCTGAATATTCCCAATGATAAGATGATTGTAGTTTGTTCAGGGACTTTGCAAAAGTGGAGCGGTATAAACGAGATCCTGAATCTTTTTCCGGATCAATGGGATAATGATTTCTGGCTGGTGATACATTCTCATTACATACTGGATGAAGACGATGAATTAAAAAAAAGGATAAATACTCTGATCAAAAAAAATATGAACATCAGTTTTCATAACCAGCCTTTCTACGATTATCCCGACTACGCTACTTTCCTGTCGAAATGTCATATCGGAATAGCGGCATACTTTCCGAATACTATCGATATTTTTGCAGGAAAGAATATACAGGAGATTGGATTATCATCCGGAAAATTTTCAACCTACATGATGCTTGGAATTCCGGCGATCACAACTTCAAACAGCATGTACAAAATGCTTAATGAAAGATACGATTACGGAGGAACGATAGATTCTATCGATGATATTCCAAAAGTAATGAAAAAAATAAAAAACTCTTATGATAAGAAAGCAAAGGGCTGTAAGGAAATCTATGATAATGAGCTTGATCCCGTATCGAGGATCGATAACTTGATAGAACACATTGAAAAATATTATGCAAAAGAGGTTTGAAATAGTTGAATAAAACCACAGTAAAGAAAAATTTGCTGGAGCAGCTTCCTCCAGCTCCCGAAGGAAAAACCGGATGGCCATGGACGGAAGAGACTGACCCTTTGATATATGAAGGAATAAAGAGCTTCCCAAAGATATCCATTATTACTCCGAGTTATAATCAGGGAGAATTTATTGAGCAGACCATCAGATCGGTACTGCTGCAGAATTATCCTGATATTGAATACATCATCATTGACGGAGGCAGTACTGACGGAACCCGGTCTATCATCGAAAAATATTCCCGCTGGATAAAATACAGTGTGAGTGAAAAAGACAAAGGACAATCACACGGGATCAACAAAGGTCTGGTGAAGTGTGAAGGTGAGATATTCAACTGGCTCAACAGCGATGATTATTACTACAAAGATTGTTTTAAAAGCCTGGCTGAAAATTATATTAAGGACGAGACATATATAATCGCGGGTAACTACAGATTCTTTTACGAAAAGACCGACAATCGTAAAGAAAGGATAATAGATTTTAAACTCAGGGATTCTCTGGAAGAAACTATTGCGTGCGTTCTTATAAATCAGCCATCAACATTTTTCCGGCTGGATATATTTAAAAGCCTTGGTAAGCTTGATGAGAAGCTTCACTTTGTAATGGATCAGGATATCTGGAAAAAATTTCTGTTTACATATGGTCAGGACAAGATCAGAATACTGAAGGAAGACCTTACCAATTTCCGTTTCCATTCAACATCAAAAACATATCAGTATAAATTCAACAATGAATACGTAAACATTTTTTATTCCATAGCTGTAAAGGCAGGCATGAAGAAACAGCTTGAATTTTTTAAGAAGGCCTACGGGAATGAAATTGGAAAAGGCTATGAATTCAAATATGAATTTAATGAGCAGCAAATAAAGCTGGCAAAAAAGGTGATCAATAATTTTATTTTTTTTGTGGCGAGAAATTCTTTTACTGCGAAGAACATAGATCTGCTGAACCTGAGCTTATCCTCGCTTGATGTTAAGTATCTTAATGACACTCAGAAGAATTATTCATTCAAATTAAAAGTAAAATCAAAACTGATCAAGTATAAGCTTGACCCTGTTTTAAAACTCTTAACTAGCAGCAATAATAAAAGAGGTGATTTAGAAAAAGCAATAATCAAATCATAATTATCACTGTACATCCGCTATATTTTTCAAAAACAATTTTCCGGGATAGTTGAAAAAAATTGCATTTGTTTCCACTAACAAATCTTCCTGGGGAGGAAGTGAATACCTGTGGTATTATACATTGCTAAAATTCTCGGATGCGGGTTTCAAAGTAATAGCCAGCATTCCGAGGTGGAAAGAAATTCCCGGTACAATAAAGCAGCTTATTGCAGAAGGGATTGACGTACATTACAACACCGACTCACCATCTTATAAAAAATTGTTTAACAGATTTCTTCCGTCTTCATTGCAGGCGGATTACAGTGAGGACGGATTTAAGTTCCTGCTTGATTTCAAACCCGATATCGTTGTCATAAATCAGGGAGGCAACACAGGAGGTATTGATCTCATGGAATTTTGTATTAAGCACGATTTAAAATTTGTAACCATATCACAGGCAGCGAATGAAGCGAAGTGGCCTTCCGACAGCCTGAACAAAAGACTTTCTTCGGCATTGCCAAAGGCGGGGATGAATTATTTTGTAAGCAAAGCAAATAAGAAACTGACTGAACTGCAGATCGGGCAGGAGATCACAAATGCGAAGATCATATTTAATCCGTTCAATGTAGATTATGACAATGACACTGTATATCCTTCAGACAGGGATAATTATTTTCTGGCGAATGTCGCGAGACATGAGTTCTTTGCAAAAGGTCAGGACATACTCTTCCAGGTGCTTAGTGAAAAAAAATGGAGAGAGAGAAATCTTGTTGTCAATCTTTATGGAAAAGGTGAGCACGTATATTCGGTAAATAAATTAAAAAATTTTTTTAATCTGGATAAAGTGAACATCGAGGGACATGTAAATCCTCAGGATATATGGAGAAAGAATCATGCGCTGATATTGACCTCCCGGTACGAAGGTTTGCCTTTAGCTCTTGTTGAAGCAATGCTGAGCGGAAGGCCTGCAGTTGTCACAGATGTAAGCGGGAATCCCGAGGCAATCATCGATAACGAAAATGGATTTCTGGCAAAGGCTCCGAAACCTGAATTTGTAGATGAAGCGCTTGAAAGAGCATGGAGCAGAAGGAGTGAATGGAAGGAAATAGGAATAAAAGCAAAAGCGCATATCAGAAAAATAATACCCAAGGATCCGGCTGAGTTTTTTTATACAGAACTATTAAAAATAAAAACATAATTCATATTTCTAATCTCATTAAATATTTTTGATAATTTATCCCGAATGAAACTTAGGACGCACAAATATTGAAAGCAGACAACGGGAAGTTCAGAGTATGTATTATTTCGGCAATACTTCCTCCTGCATACGGAGGTGCTGAAGTAGCTGCATTCAAATATGCAAACAGATTAAATGCTGCCAATGATTCTGAAGTCATTATAATCGGCTGGGATCGTACCGGAGCATATAAAGAAAGCGAAATAAAATATGACTTTGTTCATTCCGTGCAGTTTTCAGAAAATCCTAAAGACGCAGAAGGTATATTGATATACTTTCAGCAGTATTACCACATGTGGAATTGCTTTTGGGCTTTACGAAAGCCAATGTGGAAAATGCGGGATAAATACGACTACATTCATAATTTTAATTCAGGTTTTGCTTTCAACAGAGTTTCGATACTCATTGCGAAGCTATTAGGGAAAAAAGTTATTACCGAAACATCTCTTGTCGGTGATGATGATCCCTTGTCGCTCGGGAGATTTCCAAACTGGAAGGATTATTTCAAACCAAAATTTGTAAGGTATTTATTTTACAGAATGGCTGACAGGTATGTAAGTAAATCAGAGGTCATTACGGAGATCTTTGAAAAGTCAAAGATATCGATGAATAAAGTTGTAGAGATACCATACTCTGTTGATATTAAAAAATTCAGCCCGCTTTCTTCAGATGCGAAAAAGGAAATGAGAAGAAAGCTTAACATATGGAGCGATGGAATGATAATACTTTTTGTCGGGGGAATAAATATCAGGAAGGGAGTTCATTTGTTGTTAGAAGCATTTCTAAATGTAGAAAAAAAATTTCCTGAAGTAAGACTGCTGATCGCGGGACCTACTTACAAGTATGATAAAAAATATATTTCAGATCTAAAGGACAAGATAAGAGCATCCGGAATTGAAGATAAGATAATTTTAAGAGAGGATAATATAAGCAACGTTGACGAGTACATGCAAAGTTCGGACATATTTGTTCTTCCTTCAAAACAGGAGGGCTTTCCAATATCAATACTTGAGGCGATGTCATGCGGGCTTGTTGTCATAGGGTCGGACATACCTGAAATAGCAAGAGCGCAGATAAAGGAAGGTGTTGACGGGTATGTATTTAATTCAGGTGATCCTGAGAAACTAGCAGAGGTGATCGAAAAAGTGCTTAAGGACAGAGAATGTTTTAACAGGCTCGGATCTGAAGCTAGAAAAAAAGCAGTTGCAAACTGGTCGACGGAAAAAGTTGACAGTTCCTACAGGGAGCTTTACAGGTCCATTTAAACAAACATTAATTTTATGTTTGAAATGAATTACACAGGAAAAATTTATTGAGCGGAAGAAAAATAAAGGTACTGTATACGATACCAAACTTTAACACAGCTGGCAGCGGCAAGGCATTGTTGAATGTAATATCAAGACTTGACAGGGACCTTTTCGAACCAAGCATTTGCTGTCGTCATGAAAGAGGAGAATTATTTAAAGCAGCACAGTCATTGAATGTTCCGATCCACATTTCACAATTTTCAGTAGCGATGAAGCCAAGATTGTCCGGGGTACAGAGTGTTTACCGGCTATCAAGATTTTTTAAAAAAATAAATCCGGATATAATTCATTCGTATAATTATTCCGATGATTATTCAGAGGCACTTGCGGCGAAACTTGCAGGCATCAAATGGATATATACAAAGAAGAACATGGGATGGGGAAGCAATGCATGGAAGATCAGATCAAGAATTGCGAATGCCATTATACCCCAGAATGAAGAAATGATAGAGACTTTTTTCAAGAACATGAAAAAGTATTCATTGATACCGATCGGGATAAACACTGAGGAGTTCTCAAACCTTTTGAGAGATGAGGAATTAATTAAGAAATATGAACTGGGTGACTCATATCCGATAATCCTTACGATAGCAAACATTATTCCTATTAAGGGGATAGATTTTTTAATCAAAGGCTTTTCTCTTGCATACGAGGATTATGACAAAGCGAAATTGCTCATAGTAGGTGAAGATAAAACAGAATATGCGGATACATTTAAAAAAGAAGTTGCAAA
>JBDTLQ010000250.1:0-5435 GCA_039934715.1 Ignavibacteria bacterium
TTAATGCACTCGACAGAGCATATCCGGAAATTAAACTTGAGTATGTTCAGCTCGAAGGAGTTTTCGGTCCGGATCTTATTAACAAATTATGTAAAGAGTGGAACATCCCTACTAACTTTATGTTTATCAGCTCTCCGGGCAATCGTTTTTCATACAGAATTTCCGAATTAAACGGTGTTAGGTTGATTATGTAACTTCTGAAAATTTGTTACTTTTATTCCGGAGTGTTCTTCCTTAAGAAGTCACTGATAAAATATTCCGGAAAAAATCTAAAATAGAATCACGTTAACCATAATAATAACTGTCTGAATTTTTATTAGAACGTACACACAAGCTTTTGGTCATCATCAACAAGACTACAGGCAAGTAAGCTCTTGCAATGAAAGAACACTATTCTGAAAAAAGGATTAGTTACAATCTCAGGCAAAGATAATCAGGATATTCCGATTGGAATTTTGAAAAGCATTTTAAAACAATCTCAAACAACTTTGAAATGAAGAATCTTAAGTATGCAATTGTTATTGAAAGAAGTAAAACAGGGTTCGGAGCATATGTACCGGATTTGCCCGGATTTATAGCAGTTGCAAGAACAAGGCCGGAAGTTAAAAAATTAATAAAAGAAGGAATCGAATTTCATCTTGAAGGAATGAAATTAAATGGTTACAAAATACCAAACCCGTATGCTGAAGCTATGGAAGTTGTTGTTAAAGTTGCCTAGTGATTTATTAACCGGTTTTAATTCAAATTTAAATCATTTTGTAAAACATACACTTGGTATCGATTTGATTAAATAAGCTTAAAATTTATTAATTAAAGGATTTTTAAAAAGTAAAAGTCTCAGGAAAAAAATTGATTATAAAAATAATAATTGGTTTATTGATATATGTGAGTATTGGTTTCAAACTGTTGCGGGTCTCAGCTTTTAATGATAATTTTCTTAAATTGAGTTTTCTTCAGGGCAGAGTAAGACGATAAATAATTGTACAGAAAAATGTTGTATGACTTATAAATAGTTGACAGACCTAATCCGGGTCACTGCAATAGTTCGGTTCATTTTTGTAAAACTTAATTGCAGGAGATTCGAAATTTTGCTGCTGTTGGTATAGAAGTGTCATTGGTTGTCAGCTTAGATCCAAACGCATACTTCTGAAATGGATTTTCTTTTTAAATCCGGGACCCAGCATTCATCAGCTGGATAGCCAATTGGAATCAGTAAAAATGGCTTCTCATTTTCAGGGCGGTTTAAAATTTTTGTCAGAAAATTCATCGGACTTGGTGTATGTGTCAATGCGACCAAACCTGCATTATGAATTGCAGTCAGTAAAAATCCGCAGGCAATACCGCAGCTCTCCGTAACGTAATAATTTTGATGTTTGTAACTGATGTTTTCCAATTCATAACTTCGTTTAAAAATGATAATTAGATAAGGAGCAGTTTCTAAAAACGGTTTATGCCAATCAGTTCCAATAGGCTGTAAATCTCTAAGCCATTCATCCGTCATTCTGTTTTTGTAACTTTCTTTTTCTTCCTTTTCGGCAGCAATGCGGATTTGTTTTTTTACTTCAGGATTTTTTACCACACAAAACGTCCATGGCTGTTTATGTGCGCCTGATGGTGCTGTCGAGGCTGAGAGTATAATATTTTCAATAATATTTTCAGGAATTGGTTTGTCCGAAAAATCACGAACTGTCCTGCGTAAATTCATCCATTCAAAAAAAAGCTGCGAACGGTCTTCCATTTCATTAATATCATAAGTTTTTATTGCGTAAGGTACAAAAGGAAAGTTATTGATCTGTTTTATTTTCATGTTAATTTAAGGTTATGTTTTCCTATTTATACTCAGGTTTGCTTTGCAGATAACTGCTTAAAATGTTTTTATTCCCATCCGCGATAAGCTGTCCCAATATCTCTTTAGCTGTATAACTTTTTAATGATTGAATTTCAATCTTCAGTTCGTTCAAAACATATCATATGAAAAGGATTCGGCATAATTACAATAGCTATCATTAGACGGCAGGGAAATTACGATTTGTTGCAGAATTACATTGCTTTCAATTTTGTAATTTTCGTTATCAAATCAAGTTCTTTATCATTGTGAAGTAAATGAATTCCAAAATGAATTGCATAAAGTGCATTAAAAAAATCAATCCGGACAGACGTATCTACTAAATCTGTATCAATTAAATTTCTTTCATTTGCTGAAATTACATCCCTACTCTTTTTTTCCGAATTGTTCTAATATTTTTTTCTTTGCTGTGTTTTAATATAGTTTCGCAAAGCAATATTCACTATTTTTTTTTGTTTTTATTTTGCTGATTTTTTTTGCTTCCTCAATTAATTTGTTCTCTATTTCTATGTTTGTTCTGATTGTATAAATTTTATTTATACACAAAATAAATGAATAGGTACACACTAACAATTGAGTATTGAGTAATCTCAGCTCTCTGAATTTTATTCCCATTCCTCAGAAATGGATTAACTCTCTTACTTACATTGATAAAAAAGAAGAACCCTGGCTGAAAAAAGATTAGTACTTTTAAAGGTCCGATGAACTCTGCAACTTTACATGTGATGAATTCAGGTTTTTCAATTGCCGTTGACTCAGCGGAAAATAGAGAAAATTATTTCTCCCGTGGGATGCTTATTTATAAGCAGCCCGGAAGTTCAAATCAATCTGCCGGGCTCAAATTAAAAACCCTGCCGGGATAAAACTTTACAGGGTTTTTAAATTGGACTTTCTTGTATTTATCAATAATCCTTTTACAATCAGGCTACAATACTTACGGAACGATCTTATTCACAAAATTTATCGAATTATTAAAAGCTATTAATACATCGTTGAGATTAACGATATTGTCACCGTTAACATCCGTTACAATGTAACCTGCAGCGAAAATATTTGAAGCGTTGGATACCTGCAATAGATCATTCAGATTTATTATTCCGTCCTGATTCACATCACCGTTGTAAACTCCATACTTTATGGGAGTGGTGTCAACAACGATCTCATTATTACCGAACGCCTGTGTATTGGCTGTTGTGAAATTGTAGGTCATTGAATTTGCCGTGAATACCTGAGCGGTCTTGCTCCATGTCTCAAGTAAGTTCCTGTGCTTAAGATGTAAAAAATAGTTAACACCATTGGATGCATTTTGAAATATAAATGTTCCGGTTCCTGCTGAACTTAATTTTGTCTTTGCCGAATCAACAATGTCATAAGGAGAGGAGCTGTTTCTTAAATATACTCTGACAGTATCCTGAACTAATGAATCATTTAACGTTCTGTAAAATCCCTGGATAAGCATTGTGAGATTGAGCTGCTTGGAAGACGAGCCGTCGGATGGTCTGAAATTCCCTGAAGGAACAGGTATATAGTTATTGTAGTATTTCCATGGACCAAATTTCTGATAAGGATTATTTACAAGACTGTACTGAACTCTTGCTCTCCATTTATACAACTTAGTAGAAGCAAGTCCGGAGATATCATTGCTTATCTGAACACCTGTGATCGATGTTCCGAGATCCGTACTTGTGCCCGAACCTGATGATGAAGTGCTTTTAGAAATTATGCTGCCGCTGAAAGGTGATCCGTTATCCTTGTATTCATAAATTAATTTCCCATCTGCTCTTCCATACGGACTCTTTCCAAAAATATTTATTTTTACCTGCCCGTTAGATCCTGTCAATCCTCCTGAGGAAACAACATTAGCAGATCCCGGTTTGTATTGCTGAACAGAAGATGTCATACCAGTACCTCCATTCCCGTAATAAACAAAAGCCGAACCTTCATCTGATGCTCCGTTATCATAAAAATATGAACCTGATATTACATCGGAATATCCGTCACCATTTACATCACCTGCAGAGGAAACAGCAAATCCAAATTGTGAGCTTGCCTGATTACTTTCCGCGCTCCAGTTTGCAGAAGCAGATAAACCGGAAAATGATCCGTGATAAACAAAAGTACTTCCTTCATCAGTCTCGCCGTTGTCATAATAGTAAGCACCAACTATTACATCGGAATACCCGTCACCGTTCACATCACCTGCAGTTGAAACGCTGCTGCCGAATCTTGAATCCGGCTGATTGCTTTCTGCAGTCCAGTTTGATGTCAGAGATAAACCCGAAGCGGATCCGTGATAAACAAATACTCTGCCCTCATTTGATTCTCCATTTGAATAAAAATCAGCGCCTGCTATCACATCAGAAAATCCGTCACCATTCACATCACCGGCGGATGAAACACTAACTCCGAAATCGGAATTTGCCTGATTGCTTTCAGCTGTCCAGTTTGGTATTAAAGATAAACCTGTGGAAGAGCCGTTATATTCGTAAGCTCTTCCTTCGTTTGTTTGCCCGTTATCATACATGCGGGCTCCGATAATTACATCAGAATAACCGTCTCCGTTTACATCACCTGCTGATGAAACGGAATATCCAAAGTCTGCAGCGAGTTGGCTCACATTTGAATTCCAATTGGATGTAAGTGATAAACCTGTTACAGATCCCTGGTAAACAAAGGCTCTTCCGGTGGTCCCGTAATTATTTGCCCCTACAATTACATCAGAATAACCATCACCGTTTACATCACCGGCTGTAGATACACTTGTACCAAAGTTTGCACCTATCGAGTTACTTTCTGCAGTCCAGTTTGGTGTTAAAGATAAACCTGATGATGATCCGTGATACACAAAAGCTCTTCCTTCATTAGTTTGACCGTTACTATAGTGATGAGATCCTACGATCACATCACTGTATCCGTCACCGTTTACATCTCCGGCAGTAGAGACACTTATCCCATACAATGCACTTGCCTGATCGCTCTCTGCTGTCCAGTTAGCTGACAAAGAAAGTCCGCCTGAAGATCCTTGAAATACAAAAACTCTGCCTTCATCTGTTTGTCCGTTATCAAAATAAGGAGCACCGATTATTACATCAGCATATCCGTCGGCATTTACATCACCGGCTGATGAGACGCTAAACCCGAGATATGAATTTGCCTGATTGCTCTCCGCGTTCCAGTTTACTGAAGCTGATAATCCTGAAGCTGATCCGTTATAAACAAAAGCTTTACCTTCGTCGGATTGTCCGTTGTCAAATGATCCTGAGCCAATGATGACATCACTAAGACCATCACCATTGACATCACCTGCTGCAGATACACTAAATCCAAAGTTAGCGGATGCCTGATCAATTTCCATGGTCCAATTATCTGTGGGAGATAATCCCGATGAACTGCCCTGAAATAAATAAACTCTTCCTTCATCAACCTGACCATTATCGTAATATGGCGCGCCGACAATTACATCCGCGAATCCGTCACCATTGATATCACCGGCAGTTGACACACTCGTTCCAAATTTTGCTCCGGGATCAGCAACTTCATAGGACCAGTTTTCAGTTGCCGAAATTCCTGAAGCTGATCCGTGATACAC
>JBDTLQ010000251.1:0-5398 GCA_039934715.1 Ignavibacteria bacterium
CCCTGCATCCTTGTGCAGTATATCGTCTATATTCTTAAAGGTTTGTTCGAACATTCTGTAATCTCATTTTGAAAGGGAGTAAAGGTAGTATTCTGGGGGAGGTGGGGGTGAAAAAGTGGTTCTTTTGGGTTAGGAAACATTGGCTAATGTCTCTTGTAAAGCTGATTAGTCTAAATATGCGATTGTTTTTTCTTCAAAGAACGATAGCAATTCACTCAAATCTATGAATCGCATTCTAAGTACTAAACTGTCAGCATAGCTTAAATAGAGTTTAATTCAAAATTTTATAGAATGTCAAAAATAATCTTTCCAATATTTTTTAGTTCTATATCAGCTTCTTTAATTTCGTCATTCGTGAATGTTTGTTGAAAGAACTTATCGCTTCCAATACTAAAAATCCCTACTTCTATTTTGTCTAAATCAGTACCATAAATTTCCTCTGCAAAATATTTTTGAAGAATTGGAAACTTAAGTTCAGTTTCCCATCCCAAACCTCCCTGCACAAAAAAATAGATCGAAAATCCACCTTTGATATTCATAAATATTATTGGAATTTGACCACTGATAAAAACTTTTGAATTTAAATTAATATGAATTTTTTTTCTTAAATCCATAATTGTGAATCTTTTTTTCTTGAACTGTGAAACATAGGCATCTAAAGAAACAATAAATCTTTCGACTTCTTTTCTATTTTTTGCATTGTCTGCCCTATTGCTAAAAGTTTTTCCAAGATAATTGATGGCCTTTGCGAGATCATTTTGTTTATGAAATTCACTAACAGAATCCTGCCAACGCATTAATTTACCTCTTCCAAAAAACGGAGGTGTTGTTCCTGCGCTTTCCTTCATATTATTTGCAAACTCTTTTGGATTTCGTCTCGCAGTTTCTAATTGTGTAATTGAAAATTTTTTCATTTGATAATACTTAATATTTTAGGATAATTTTGAAATACTTTGAATGATTGTTGCGAAACCCTTTCATATAGTTTTAAAGCCTGAACTTCATCGATTGCGGGATTAATAAGTTCCGGAAATTCGAAAATCAATTCGTCTTTATTTTGGGCAGTCACTTTTTTAAATTTTGTAATAAATTCCAAGTAATCAATTAAATTTCTTTTCCCTATATCATCATCCGCTAACGAATTAATGCCCGAGTTGAAAATGTCATTATGATACTCATCAACTTTAAGTCCATTAAATTCAATTGCTATTCGTCTTGAAATGCAAGGAATGCAAATACCACAATGTTTTTCTTGGGGGACATGAGAAATCATCCAACAACTTGCCGAGTTATGAACTAACTTTTGCAGTTCTTTGGGCATTACTGCAAACACTTCTGCTTTTGTTTTGTATAAATATGGATTTGAGATCTCAAAATCAGGATTACTTAAAATTGTTCTGAAAATATCTCTTGCATGCATTACAAAGTTTGGATCTGCAGTATGCGTGGAGAAAGGACCAACTCTTGCAGAATTTAAGGGTAAGTGAATTGCAAATTGTCCATTCTCTGCCATATATAGCACTTTATTAAATCCACATCTCCTTGTAATGAGTGCTGCCAAAGAAAGAAATAGAAAAGATCTCGTTCGCTGTGTATTTTCTCGCCTTTGACCTTCTGGGAAGCGATGCGTTTTAGATTTTCTACCATAGACCTTTATATGCACATGACGTACCTTTTTTTTATAAAAACTCTCCAGAGCATTATGAACATTACGCTGACTTTTGTCTACAACCTTGTTTGCATGTGTGTTGTGACTTACTAAAACTAAATCGCTTTTCTTACTTATAAAATCAGAAGCGGCACACATAGAATCAATACCACCAGAAAAAAGCAAAACAGCACCATCCCTTTTTTGCCACTGGAAATTTGAAACTGGAGTTCCCAATTTCTGAATAAATTTAATTTGCCAATTATCTCTGCTTAAAATCAAAAGGGCACTTGAAAGTTTGTCTTTCACTCTTTCAAAGGCATGAAAATTTACAACTTCAACTGTGAGTTCAATAGTCCGTAAAAAATTTTCTCTTTCATCTCGTTTTACAGCTAAGTCAGCAGCATAAACACCTGATGCAAGATTCAACATATCTTCTTCCAAAGAATCAGCGGCACCAAATTCTCTTTCAAAATATTGCAAACCAGTGTAAAGGTTTTTGGATGGACAAAGTTCAAGGTCTGCTCCAAAGTTTGTTTGCCCTACTGATATTTTATAGAGATGCATTATTTAACTGATTTAAGTTTAGTGATTGAAGAATCAATAAAGTTGCTCCAATCGCTTTTGCTTCTAATTACTACTTTATTTGCTCCTATAATTTCATTCACTTTCGTGGCAATCGATCTCTTAAAAGCAATCAAATCAGTAACGGATTTGATTCTATAATTTTCGCCTACAAAACCTGAGGTATCCCGGGAAACAACATAGTTAGTAAGTTCCGTAAAAAAACTATTCTTCCATTGTTGAATCGGCTTCTCAGACTGAAAAGCTATTGGAATTACTCTCCTTGCAAACTCTGCTACAATGGAGTTTTGTTTGGTATTTAAAATAACATCATTAAATTTTTGCAGGGCTTCACGGTAATTCTGTGAATTACTGATAGCATTATAACATTCATAAATCGCATCTGTTTTCATCATAACAGAAATAGGTGTAGCTTCCTTTTCGGATGCTCTCCATATTTCATTAATTACTCTTTCCTTTGAAAATTTATCATTTTCGTAACAAGCGAAGACAGGCTTCCAATTTGAGGTCTTCGGTGAACCTTGACTTACAGATGTTCCCATATTTAATTTAGATTATCTTTTTTAACTCTAGTAATTTCTCTTTGAACAAGCGCTCTATCAACAATTAATTCAGCGAAAATATTTTTCCAAAGAATTGAAATTCTAATATCAGGTTCGTTCTGTAACAACTGAACTATGTCCCCTAATTCACGACTTGTAATACATGATAAATTACAATTGCATTTTTTATACAGTTCCTTTGAACGTCTTGCAATTACTTTTTGAGTTGCGTTCAGTTTTCCGGTAATAACGGTAAAGGTAAAGACCTTTCCTAAAATTGTTGAATATCTATTGTTAAATTCGTCAACATAAGAAGCAAAGCGTTTAATATCGTCAGCTGTAAAATTAAATCCATTTGCATATGCCTTTGAATCATACAGAATCATCATTCCATTTTTGCAAATTACTATTCCGTCAGGAATCGATTCGAATAATCTTTCCTTACCATATCGTCTTGTTGGAGATTGCAGAATAAATTGAAAACACTCTTTTACATACATTTCATGTAAATCAAAAGCATTGCCCTGCAAAACTGTTGGAAGTTTGTTTGTTCCAAGTTCTTCCAAGATGCAGGGAAGATTTGGAATTAAAATTAAACCCGTATTAACTATGCCTCCGAAAAAATTGTAGAATTTTTCAAAAGTGTATGTTGTGCAAGCCAGTGAAATAAAATTATCGGAAATAATTAATGGTTTTGATAAAAATGTCTTTGATATTGTAATGAGTGAACTTGTCAGTTGTGTTTCACTCTTATCTTGTGTAAGAAGAATACTGTATTTAACTGTAGCGCCTAACTTGTCTAACTTCAGAATATTAAAGATAATATTGCCATTAGGAAATCTTTCTGTTTGCTCAACCATGAAACCATTGGTGATAAGAGTTGAAACGATGTTTGAAATTTCTTCTTTAGTCATAAAGCGAATTTACTAAGGCATTGTCGAATTAGCTTAAAGTGATTTTGTCAATATGTTGGTGTCCTTCTGTCAAAATTTATTATATTAATATCTATTGTCAGTCCGTCAGTTTAATAGTTCGATTAGCATATTGCATGACCGTAATGATTGACAGCTACCAGAAGTTGGCGATTTCGAAGCACAAAACTGCCTGCCACCATAAAAACTTGATACGAAGCACAACGCTTCATTTAACAACTTAACCGCAAATTTCTTGTAGGTGCTGTACAACAGTAATTCAATTGTCATTCGTCATTTAGATAACATTTCGTTTAGTTTTTCAGAAAACTCTTTTGAGTTTGTTACTTTAATTAGTCTTATTATTACGTCCTTATTTTCATTGTTAAAGACATTTATATGTTGAGCAACTAAAGGTGTCAAGTCTGTATTATATATTAACCATGCTTCTCCGGTTTTGTCTTTGAGATAATTAGCTAATCGATGAAAAGTATTTAACCCAATTTTACTCCTCCTCAAATATTTTGCTTCAATAAAATACGTCTTACCGTTTTTAGAAAATATTATATCGATTTCCTTATCGTCAGAAGTCTTGTCTTGAATATAAATGTCTGAACGACTTTTTAATACATCTTGAATACTCCTTTCAAATTCATAAGCATATTCTCGATTTTCGTTATCTGATGAAACTTCTTGAATTTCATTTTGAATTTCCGCGTCCTTGTCTTTGTCAGATTTGTATTTAAAGAAAGTGCTGATTAGTCCAAGTATCACTGCTGAAATTGCAATAATTATTGACAACAACCCTAGCAACCAAGTTCCTATAGATTTGGTTTTTTTGTCTTCAATATTTGTATTTGTTTCTTTCGGAAACTGTAATTTGATTTTTTCAATTTTATCAATTAACTCTTTTCTTTTAGTCAAAGGAATAAATTTGTCCTCCATGAATGATTCTTCTGTTTTTGTTAAAATGTCATCCACTGATAATGGAAACGTTTGCTTTAAAATTATCTCCTTAGCGTGAACCAGTGTCGGCAGTTCAGTTAAAGTAAATGTTGAGTCGTCATAAATAAGCTCCTTTATTGATTGAAATATTTCGTTCTCTGCATTTTTAATTCTTTCATTTTGCGATTCTTTTAACCAGGTTGGAACATACCACACACCTATATATATAGTTGCAAAAAAACCAAGAATGCTAAATACTGTCCCGAAGTTTGTAAACCAATCTCTTAGTGTCCTTGTATTCATAACGTTTTACCTTTTTTTTCGTCTGCTATTATTGCTGGTAACAATTCAATAATAGCAATACCTATTCTCAAAACTTTCAAATCTTGTCCGTATCATTATTGTGATTTCCAAATATCAATTGTGCGAATCTCAATTTGAGCTTATTTATATATCTCTTCCAAAATTTACTTTATGCTCCTGATCAACATGAGTTCTTTCACACCTTCTCCCCCGACTAAAACCCATTCCTCACCTCCCTCACCGACACACTCTCCTCAGTTAAGCGCCGTATTAATAAATCTCCTTCAATCCCCACACCTTCCCATCCTCCTTACTAAATGCCACGATGCCCCGGGCTATTGTATAATAAATTTCACGCGGATCATTCCCTCCAGGGCTGATGTAATTTCCATATACCTGTTGAAAGGGTATGCCGGATATCGTCAGCATTGAAAAAAAACGGTTGCGGGATTCAAATAGTCCTT
>JBDTLQ010000252.1:0-5393 GCA_039934715.1 Ignavibacteria bacterium
CAGTCAGTTCCTCGTTTTTATCCCAGCGACTTTTAAGAAAAAGAATTCTTTTGTACTTTTTTTATTAAAGATTTCGGGATTCTACGCGCAGCAGGGAGCTATCATTACGCTTACTCCCAAAGACAGTATTACACTGATCCTTGTAACAGTACTGGAATTTTTCTTTTACAGATTCTATTTCAGTAAAGCTAAAGTAACAAAAGCCGCTTAAAAAATTTTTAAACGCTTAATTAAAGCCGGTAAATGAAAAGAGACAATTACAATTTTTGTAATCAATTAATCTTGTTATGAAGAAGACTATTTTCGTATCTGTAATTTTAATATCAGTAATATCCGCGCTATCTTTTTATTTTCTTGGCAATAGCGACAGAACCAGCGTCGCACATGATATTGTTCTGCAGTTCACAACATATAACGGCTACGGAAATAATCTTTACATTGACAATGTTCTGACAGGAACTCAAAAGGATAATGACATTGCTGTTACTTCCTTTTTAAATATTCCCTTTGATACTACTTACTCAACTTTATTAAGCGGGGCCGATACGATCTCACCGGTTGTAACTGTATCCAATATCGGACGGAACGCTATGAGCGGAAGTAAAATTTACCTTTTCATTGACCCCGGGAAATATTTTGATACTGTTTCTTTACCTTCTCTGAGTCCCGGTCAGTCCACTCAGCTGACTTTCAAAACATTTAACTATTCCATCGGAACAGGCTATTACTTAAAAGCTTATGCCTCTTCAGCGAGCGATACAGACAGATTCAATGACACACTAAATCAATATTCAATTTCTCTACCCGGTTATAAGCGAAATGTTCTGTATGAAGAGATCACTTCAGATTCAAGTCCCGCGTGCGCTAACAATAATTCTTTTCTTGATGCCTTTGTAAATAATAATATTGATTCGGTAACAGCTATAAAGTATCATTCGGGATTATTGGGTCATGATACTTTTTATGTTGCTAATCCCGTACAGTCCGATGCAAGACGGAGATACTATTATGTGGCGGCAGTTCCTACAACGCTTGTCGACGGGAGACTGACGGTTAGAATTCCTTATGGCGATAGCATGAATTTATATTCGCCCTATTTTCAGAGACGGGCTAAAGGTACGCCTGTATCTATCAACGTTGCCGATACAAGAGTAAAGGGTGATTCCATAAAATCGACTATCAGCGTTAACATCATATCTCCACTGCCGCAGGGTAATTATAAACTGAGGATCATGGCTGTTGAGCGTTATGTGTTTGATACTTTGCAGGCATTCTTCGGACAGTATAATTATTATGATATTTTCAGAGCGGAATTTCCCGATACTAATGGGATTTCTATCGCGACAGGTATCGGAACTAATGAGTATCAGTATACTTATTACAGACAGCCGGGCTGGGTTGATTCAATGATCTATACTGCCGCGTTCATTCAGAATGATGACACACGCGAAGTTCTCAATTGCGCAAAAGGAAGGAACACCGTTATTGTAAATTCCATTTCAAAAGGTGTGATCGATTACGGCAAAGCAGATCTTCTTGATGTAAATTATGATTTTGGAAAGAGCAATGAGATCAAATTTAGAGATGACTCTATTCAGACACCCTTGAATGTAGAATTGTTTGAAGCTCTGTTCCCGCCGCTTGGCTGGAAGGTTTATAATATGGACGGATACATCACATATCAGCAATATACAGGAGCCAATGGTCCTTCAATAGGCGGATCAAAATCGGCGATCATGGCTTTTTATGATTACAATTTTATCGGTCAGCGTGATTCAATGTATTCAAAAGTTTATTCAAATCTCCTGTCTCTAGATACAGTCCGGTTTGATTACGCATATGCACAATATAATTTTTTCAATACAGATAGCCTGATCGTAAAGGTATCTTCAGACGGCGGGCTGACTTTTCCTGTTGAGCTTTTCCGCAAGGGCGGACTCCAGCTTGCAACCGCGCCTCAGACCACATCATTCTTCATTCCGACAAATAATACTCAGTGGCGGACATTCAAAGCTTCGCTCAGCAGTGTAGTTTCAATAAATAATTTTTCAAATACGATCCCTCTTAAATTTTCGCTCGATCAGAATTATCCCAATCCTTTCAACCCAAAGACAGTAATCAGTTACAACCTGCCTGTGAAAAGTTTTGTTAAATTAAAAGTGTTTGACCTTCTTGGAAGAGAGGTTTCAAAATTGGTCGACGAACAGCAAAATTCCGGCAGCTACTCGATAAATTTCGACGCCGGGAATTTGTCGAGCGGGATATATTTTTATCAGATCATAACGGAAGGATTTGCCGATACGAAAAGAATGGTCTTGATAAAATAGGTCTTCGTTAAACTCTTCTTGTTTAAATTTATCTAAAGAATTACTATAGGATCGCCGGTAGTATTTCTACATAAATGTATTTCACAAAACAAACAATTAATTATTATGAGAATAATAATACTATCTGCACTCATTGTTTTGTTTCTAAATTCTCTTACTTACTCTCATACACAAACTCCGGTATATCTTACATTTGTCACTCATAACGAAGATGCGGAGCCGTACAACACAAATTTTAATTACTACATACTCAGGAGGAATATAATTGTTCAGCTCGCAGATTCTCTTATAGCGCGCGGAGCTAAATGGAATTTTCAATCCGACTGGAGATTTCTTCTCGGAGTAAAAAATTTTGATACTGGAAATGTTATTCTTAACACAAACGGAAAAAATCTGATTAAGTGGCTCGTTGAAGATAAAGGCATTGACTGCGATCCTCACGCGCATGAGAACGCTTACAATTATGCCGACATTGCATACCTGCATTCACAGATTGGCATAACACCCAGCGGGGTTGTCGGCGGATTTTTGTACGACAGTATAGTAAACGGTAACAACTGGGAGAATCTTGAGAACGGAATTTACGGGAGAGTCTACACGGCTTATTTCTGGAAACCTGACATTCTCTTTGGCGGCGGCACGCAAAATCATCTTAATGATCCGCAGAATTTAGGAGCATGGAAACCGCAGAGCATGGCGAACTATTACTTTCATGATACAACCAAACATCTTACTCTAATAGGAAACGGCTGTGCGAATAAAATTTATGACACTACAAATGTTTCTACCGCGA
Organism: Ignavibacteria bacterium; assembly: GCA_039934715.1. GTDB lineage: Bacteria > Bacteroidota > Ignavibacteria > Tepidaquicellales > Tepidaquicellaceae > JAGPCH01. The sequence continues at coordinate 3,121 of JBDTLQ010000252.1, forward strand.
TCCAAAGGATCCGGAATATTGTAAACGCCATAACCTACCATGCTCTTCCCGACACCGGATTTTATACTGCCACAGTATTTATGTCAATCGGACAATTCAATACTTCACAGATGAATAAGATGTTACAGTTCATTGACTCGATCAAAGTATTTGCTGATCAGGAAAAAGTAGTGTGGAAAAATCTTAAAGATATTTACAACACATGGAACTCAAGCTACGGGAAAAAACCTTTCTGGGAACAGTGTGCTGACATCCCGGTAATTTTCACACCTCTTGAGATCAAATTAAGTGAGGAAGGATTTTATGAACCTGCTGAAAACCGGCTTCGTCTTAGCGACACAGTAACAGCATATCTTCGGAATATCAACTCTCCTTTTAATATAGTTGATTCCGCCAAAACAAAAATTGATTCGCTGTCTTTCAAAGGAAATTTTGTTTTTTACAGAGCTGGCGCCGGAAATTACTACATTGTGGTGAAGCATAGAAACTGTATTCAAACCTGGAGCAAGGCAGGCGGAATTATTTTTAATCCCGGTACACCATCAGCTTACGATTTCACTCTTTCTCAATCACAGGCTTATGGAAGTAATTTGAAGCTGACCGGAACTAAGTATAGTTTGTACAGCGGAGATGCAGATCAGAATGGATATATCAATCTGAATGATATACTTATTATTTATAATGATGCGCTGACTTTTACAACAGGCTATACAGCAAGCGATATTAACGGCGACAATCTTGTTAATCTAAGTGATTATTTAATTGCTTTGAATAATTCTGTCGCGTTTGTAAGAATGATCGCGCCGTGAAATATTGATCACAATTTCACTAATTCTTGATTGTATGGTTTTTATTTTTTAGAAATTAACTGTTGTATATTTTGTTCTGGCTGTGGTTTTCTGAACACTGATGTTAAAGGAGATCTTATAATTAATCTGAGTACATACTCATAGTTCATAATAATTCAGCTTTCTTTGTCAGAGTTGTTTTAACATAAGAAAATAAAAACTAAAACTCTTCTTTTACAATGGATCCCTTTTTTATTTCAAGTTCGGCTAACTCATCTTCCACAGCGTCCATCATTGGAGGAGGTCCGCACACATAAAAGTATTTACTGGGGTCATCAGTATTCTCCTTAATGAAATCTTTTGAAATATGACCATACGGATACTCATCGGTTTTTTCTTCTGATAAAATGTTGATGAAATTTTTTCCCAGCATAGCTTCAAATTCTTTTTTAAGTATTATGTCTTCTTTTTTCTTATTTGAAAAAAGAAGCTTGTTATTACCCAGAATGTTATTTGAATGAAGATATCTGAAGATCGAAATGAATGGCGTAACTCCTGCACCTCCCGCAATGAACACGCCTTCTCCTTTATAAGATATTGCTCCGAAAACATCATGCAAGATCAACTCATCACCACTTTTTAAATTCAGCAATTCATTTGTAACTCCATGACGGGAAGGATATGTCTTAATATTGAACTCCAGGAAATTATCAGAAGGTAAACATGTAAAAGTAAATGGTCTGATCTCATTCTTCCATTCTTCTTTGTTTATAGAAATATCTGCTGCCTGCCCCGGAGTAAAATTGAGATGCTCCGGTTTTTCAGTCACTATTCTTCGCACATCATGTGTTTCGACACTGATAGAATTTATTTTTAAAATGTGTTCCATATCTTAGATTATGTTTAATTAGAGTGTGATGACATTATAAAGGTTACAGTTTCAAACTATGCTGGTTATTACTGTACAAAAGCATTGCCTCTTTAAATCTCGCGGGAGAAGTAAACGGAGATCCGTTACAATTCCGTTCAATCAGCGTTACCAGTGTTCGCTCTTTATTTCATTATTTTTTACTCCATCATTATGTGTATAATCCAAAAGCTCCTTAAGCAACTCCGATAAACTTAAGGACGCACATGCGATCTGTTCATCAGCCGCGCCATAATAAATATACAAAGTATCATCAAACAATGCTGTACCCGTTGGAAAACAAACTTTATCAACGACTCCTGTTAATTCATATTCATTATCGGGTTTAAACAATTTATAAGGCAATCTGGAAATTTCTTTTTTGGGATTATTTAAATCAAGTAATGCCGCCCGTGCAGAATACAAATGTCCTTCGTCCGAATCCTGAACACCGTGATAGATAATTAGCCATCCGTGTTTAGTTTCTATCGGAGGACAACCTGCGCCGATGTATTTCTGTTCCTGGCTGTATCTTGGTGCAAGTAAAATATTTTCATCGAGATGCAAAAAATAATTTT
>JBDTLQ010000253.1:0-5392 GCA_039934715.1 Ignavibacteria bacterium
GATAGCGCCGACTGCGTTTCATAAGATGGCTCATAGTGAAGGAGAAGCCGCCGTTGCAAAGGCCGCGGGTGATGCAGGAACAATAATGATAGTGAGTACACTTTCAAATACAGGTATCGAAGATGTTGTTAAAGCTTCTGACGAAAAAAATGGAACGGTGTGGTTTCAGCTGTACGTTTATAAAGACCGTGATGCTACACGTGATCTGATAAAACGTGCAGTGGCTGCAGGATGTAAGGCGATAGTACTGACTGTGGATGCTCCATTTCTCGGGACAAGAGAAAGGGATGTAAGAAATAAGTTCAGTCTCCCTGCCGGACTATCAGTCAGTAATTTAATTCCCGCCTCCAAAGAAAATCTTCCCGAGAAAAACACATCAGGGATCACAAGTTATTTTGCGGAATATCTGGATCCGTCATTAAGCTGGAAGGATATTGAATGGATCAGATCGGTTACATCGCTGCCGCTAATTATAAAAGGAATAGCATGCGCGGAAGATGCTGTGCTTGCTGCGGAACATGGCATCGACGGTATTGTAGTTTCAAACCACGGAGGCAGACAGCTTGATACGTGCCGGGCAACTATTGATGTTCTTCCTGAAGTAGCTGATGCCGTTCAGGGGAAGATAGAGATATTACTTGATGGAGGAATAAGAAGAGGTACTGATGTAATAAAAGCGATCGCGCTCGGAGCAAAGGCTGTACTCGTAGGAAGGCCTGTAATATGGGGACTTGCCGTGGGGGGACAGAATGGTGTAAGCGAAGTTCTTGAGATCTTAAGAAGAGAGACCGACCTGGCAATGGCGCTCTGCGGTTGTGATTCGGTGAATAAAATTTTGAGAGAGTTAATAGCGTGAACGGCTGAAGCTTTATGGTTTAAAAAAACACAGGTTCTTGATCCCTTCTTCAAACAATTAATACAACAATACATTAATTTTATTTTATCTTTGGCTATTAATAAAAAAGCAAAGAAATATTTTCTGCTCTCAATACTCCCTGTCTATTTTATTTGCTTTACAATTCTATTGAGAAATACTGAAGGTCCTTATTACAATGGTGATGCAGACCCTTCATATGTTTATTTAATAAATTCAGCAAATCTTGCTCAAATGAACTCTTTAGGTTTGGGGCATGTAGATCATCCCGGAACACCTTTGCACATTCTAGGTGCTTTTGTCATAAAAGCAATATTTCTTATCAATAACGATAAGGATTCAATTGCCGAAGATGTGATATATCACCCCGATCATATCTGAGAGCCATTAATTTTTTTTTGATTTTCTTAAATTCAGCAGGAATATTTTTTTTAGGTCTGACCTTATACAGTATAAAAAGAAATTTGATCATAAGTATGCTGTTTCAGATAATTCCTTTCACCTCCTTAAATATCAGTGAATCTTTTTCAGTCATAAATCCGGAGAGCAGTGGTTATTTTATTTAGTTCATTCATTTCGCTTAAAGCGCTCCTTAAAGCAAGAACTAAATATTCTGAAATGGAAAAAACAGAAAGTTATATAGCGGAAAATTATCTTGGAACAAATCTAATAACGTCTTCCGATACTCCTGCAGAATATTCTTCACTTACTCTTGCAAATTATTATTCAGGTGAGAAAGCGGCAGGCATTTATAAAAATTTTATTGAAAAGCGATTTCCCGAGAGAATATTTTATGATATATATAATAATTCACTAAAAACGGATGTTCAGCATCTTGCTGCAAAAAAAAATTCTCTTTCAGACTAACCATGAAAATATTATTGAATCATTCAAAGAAAAACTTAAGACCCATTACGGGTTTGAGAATATAGAATCTGAAAAAGTATTTTCAAACTCCAGGGGAGAAATGCTTTTTGAATTGGAGATAAAATAATATGACCGGAAAAATTAAATACTCATTCACCAAAGCCCACTCTGAATCCGAAAGTTAGTTTGTTATCGGCGCGTTTTCTGTTTAACGAAACTATATCGTCAAAAGAATAAAGATAATTAATGTTTGCAAAAATTATCTTTGTAATGGGAATGCTGAGCGAGGTTTCGATCCGGATATTCCTTTTTGAAAAATCATTCAGGGCAGGCTGAAAAAACCCGATCCCTGAAAATATCAGATGCGAATCAAAAATTTCCTGACGTGTTTTTAATCGCCATGACAGTCTCATTACATCAACGTCATAATTCCCCGGATGATTGGCGAGGTTTGTATAATCATAAATAAGGGCAAGCGATACGGATGATTTGTGCTTAGCTTCCGGGATCAGAACATATTTAACCCCTCCGCCGGACTGTGAACGGACGTCTATTCCTTTTGCAAAATTGTATTCATAGATCTGAAGGAGGAAAGGGGATATCCTGTTTTTGTAGAAAAGATCAATTGTTAATACAGACGAAAGAACATTATCATCCTTTCTCATTCTGTTCTCGCCGTATCCGAAAGTTGCCGCGAGAATTGTCTCAAGCGTTTCTGATGATCTTTTTACATCACCTGTGCTCGAAACATAAAATTTATTTGTATTGCCGCTTTGATAAAACCCGCTCAGCGATACTGAACCGGCATAGATCGACTTTGATGAATCGGATGTTTGTGAACTAACTGATAAAGGGAAATAAAGGAATAACAATATTGTAAAAACTTTCACTAAGGTATAAATATTTTTTGCAATATACCTTTAAGATATTTTATTATAAATCCTAAATTTTGATTTATGGATTTGTATATGCACACGGCAAAAATGGAATCCCGAGAGATTCTCTCAAAACGATATTTCAACCTCGAAGGCTCTAAGACTCAAAGAAAAACAAATTCAAAAACTTTATTCTTTGAGGCTTCGAGGTAAAAGATAATAACTTGTTTTGAGCCTCCACTTTCAATCAAAAACAAAATAAATAGCAAGAGCACCGTAAAGCTGCGCTTCACAGTACTCTCGAGGGTTGTATACATGTTACGACAAAATTTTAATTTCTATATCTGATCCTGTATTCAAAACTTTTTGAGGAATAGTCAGTGCTTGTCCAGAGGTTCAGTGAATTCAGCTTTGCGATAACGTTTGCCTGAAGATCTTCGTTGAGTCCTTTTATGTTTCTGAAAATAATCTTTCCTTCTTTGCTCACTTCGGCATTAACTTTAATTTCACCGTTCAGATTTTTTGAATCAAATTTCAAATAAGGAATTTTAAGGACTTCTTTTATTTCCTGTATTATCTGTGAATTTAGTTCTGAGGTTTTGCCTGCGGATAAAACTTCCGACCGGGTCTGAGTCGCTGAAAAAAGGAAAAATGTAAATAATAAAATTGTAAATAATTTGAGGGCTGACATTGTTTCGTACTCCTTATGGTTTAGTATTAGTTTACTGTGGGGTGTTTGAATATTAGACGTGAAGAATGATGAAAGGTTTCGAATGAAAGAAATTTATTTTAATTTAGTAACAATGGCACGCGGATAACCCGGAATAAAACTGAAAGAGCCGGATCATTTTTTGTTGAAGAATATCCAAAGCAGAGGTTGTATTACTTTATTATTAAATAACGCTTTGACAACTTTTTTTTGCATAAAACAGTAATTTAGAATCCGTGTACATCTGTATTTTTCTATGTCATCCGCGTTCCATCATTTTTAAAAAGCTCAGATCTTGCTTTTTTCAGATTCCGGATAAATCCCTTATATTTTGTCCTCCTAAGCGGAGTTCCTTCAAATGTTCTATTGAAATCTTCTTCGCTAAGATCCAGAAGTTCATCGTATGTTTTATTAAATGTTTCTTTCTTAGGTAAAAAGTTTGGGTCTTCAGTGAAGATCTTTCTGTGATTGTAAGGACAAACATCCTGACAAATGTCGCAGCCGAAAATCCAGCCGTTCAATTTTATTTCAACCGGAATGTCGTCCCGGTTTTCAATTGTCTGATAGGAAATGCACAGGTTTGAATCAAGTTTGTACTCATCATAGATCGCTCCGGTCGGACAAGCATTGATGCACAGTGTGCAGTCTCTGCACAGGTCTTCGGTTTTGTGATCATACTCAAGTTCTGTATTGATTAGAACTGTCGCAAGAAAAAAATAACTGCCGATCTGCGGATTAATTACATTAGTATGCTTTCCCATCCATCCGATGCCTGATCTCACCGCCCAGGCCTTATCCATAACAGGTCCGTCATCAATGTAATATCTCGTTTTTATTTCCGGAGAAATGGATTCGATCTCTTCGCATAAGATCTTTAATTTTTTCTTTATGACCTTATGATAATCTCTTTCACCCCAGGCGTATCTGGAAATTTTAGGAATATTATTATCTTCAGGATGAGCCACAGCAGTGTCATATAAGAATGCAAGTGAAATTACAGACCGGATATCTTCCATTATAAACGAAGGGTTAATCCTTTTTTCATAACTTCCATTCATCCATTTCATACCCGCGTTCCTGTTCTCATCAAGCCATTCTTTCAAATTCAATCCCTCGTTTTTCAGCACTTCAAATCTTGAGATGCCAACTTTAATAAATCCTGCATCAAGACATTTTTGCTTTACCGTATTTGTTAGATTTTCTATCATGAAAAATCAGATACTAATTTTTAGTTCAAGTAAATAAATTGAACACGGATGAAACTGATATAAACTGAAAACCACGGATTTTTTTTATAAATGCTTTAAATTGAACACGGATGAAACTGATATAACTGAATAACACGGATTTTTTTTACATAATAATTTTTCTCTATCAGTGAAAATCCGTAACATCAGTTATATCGGTGTTCTAATAGCTAATCTCTTAGATTGAACACGGATGAAACTGATATAACTGAATAACACGGATTTTTTTTTTAAAATAATTTTTCTCTATCAGTGAAAATCAGTAACATCCGTTTAATCTGTGTTCTAATAGCTATTCAGATAAATCTAAAATCAAAAATCAAAAATCAAAAATCTAAAATCTAAAATCAAAACGCTTCTCATCCGGTCTTTTCACATAGATCCACTCGTCCACAATTTTCATTTCAAATGTGCGCAGCCTGCATCCAAGCTTTGTCGGTTGCTCGCCTGTTTCAAGATGAAACCTGAATCCGTGAACAGGGCATGCGACATAATCATCTTCGATGTAACCGTCATATATCTGCGATGTGTGATTGTGAGGACAGATATTATCAACAACAAAAAATTTTTCATTTATCCGGAAAACTGCGATCTCATTCTCCTCATCAAGTACGAATCTCTTTCCCTTACGATTATAAATTTCATTTGTCCTGCATATCTTTACGAAATCCTCATTCATGATGTAAAATAAAAAAACTTCTTATCAAAGTAACTGATAAGAAGCCTGTAAAAATTATTTATTATTTCACTGTTCACCATTCACTATTGACTATTCACTATTCACAGTTACACGAATCCCTACTTTATATCAAACACCCTG
>JBDTLQ010000254.1:0-5377 GCA_039934715.1 Ignavibacteria bacterium
CAAGTAAGTCAAGTAAGTCAAGTAAGTCAAGTAAGTTTTATCTCACTCAACTCAATACACAATACTCAATACTTATTAAGGCCTTATCACATGCACAAACTTAGTCGAGTTGTTATATGTCAGAGTCAGATCACTCAGATTTACTACATTATCACCTGTCACATCTGTATTCACATAGCCTGTCTGAAAATTAGTTGAACCATTATACACACTCAATATATCCGTCAGATTTACCAGACCGTCATGGTTTACATCACCACTATAAATTGCATAGCGGGTTGGTGATGCATCGATCTGGATCTGATTGTTTCCAAATGCCCGTGTTGCTGCAGTAATAAATGTATAGTTTGACGCGACAGCATTTGTATAGCTGGTAGGAACACTGCTCCATGTCTCTATCGAGTTCCTGTGTTTAACTGCTATGAAATAATTTCCGGGAGGAGCATTTTTTATGATGAACTTTCCTGTGAATAAATATTTATTTATAATTCCTTTGGATGAATCAACGATCGCATATGGAGGAGCAGAGTTTCTGAGATAGATCCTTGCGGTGTCACTCATTCTCATTCGGTCAATGCTGTTATCATAAAACCCTTCCATGATCAATGTAAGGTTCAGAAGGCCGTGAGGGACCGGTGCAGTTGACAGGAACATATAGGCTCTTCCTGTAAATGTACTATATCCGCTCGCTCCGACTACCACATCAGAATATCCGTCTCCATTCAGATCGCCGGCTTCAGAGACTGAAATTCCAAAAAAATTATTTGTTGTCTCACCTGTCATAATATTATCCGCAACATTATTTGTAACGGCTCCGCCGAAGTATATGTATGCTCTTCCAAAGTAATTCCCGCTATATCTATAAGCTCCAACAATCACGTCAGCGTATCCGTCACCGTTTACGTCCCCTGCCCCAGAGACTGAAAGCCCGAATAAATTATTTGCGGCTTCACCTGTCATAATAACATCAGCGGAATTGTCCATCGAAATTCCTCCGTAATAAATGTATGCCCGTCCTTCGTATGAAGCATATCCGTACGCTCCGATGATCACATCATCATACCCGTCGTTATTAACATCGCCGGCTCCCGAGACGGAAAGCCCAAAGTAATTATCCACGGCTTCACCAAAGAAAATAACATCGGGAACATTATCCATTGCCGCGCCGCCGTAAAAGATCATAGCTCTTCCGGCAGATGAATTATATGCATGAGATCCGACGATCACATCGGAATATCCGTCATTATTCACGTCTCCTGCATCTGAAACTGAATATCCGAAAAGATAACCCTGTTGCAGAATGACATCGGCAAGATTATCCATTGATGCACCTCCGTAGTATATGTAAGATCTTCCAGCTGACGGAGAGTAACCGTAAGCTCCTACGATGACATCATCGTACCCGTCATTGTTCACGTCACCTGCCCGTGAAACGGAAAACCCGAAGTAACTATTAGTAACTTCGCCGATCATGACAATGTCGGGAGTATTATCCATTGCTGCACCACCGTAGTATATGATCGCTCTTCCTGTATAAGAATTATAAAGATAAGATCCAATTATCACATCATCAAAGCCGTCTCCGTTTACATCCCCTGCTCCTGAAACCGAATATCCAAAATAATTACCAGCAGTCAAAGTAACATCTGCGACATTATCGAGTAAAGTTCCTCCAAAATAAATGTAAGCCCTTCCAACAGATGCAGTGTATGTATACGCACCGACGATCACATCGGAATACCCATCACCGTTCACATCTCCGGCATCAGATACAGAACTGCCAAAGGAATTGTTGATACCTTCCCCCGTTGCGATAACATCAGCAAAGTCTTCACCTGATATTGAATTAGTATAAACATTCGCGCTTCCAAGTGATGAGGAACCATACCTTCCTCCGACGATCACATCAGAATACCCGTCACCGTTTACATCGCCTGCTTCCGAAACTGAAGATCCAAACTGATCCGGAGCCACAACACCGGTAAAAACAATATCTGCAGTGTTATTCATTATAGCACCGCCATAATATAAATACGCTCTGCCTGCGGTTGTATCATATCCGGGAGCACTTGTGATCACATCATAATACCCGTCTCCATTGACGTCGCCTGCTCCTGAGACTGAAAATCCAAAAGAATCATTCACTGTTTCACCCGTTATTGTAATGTCTGCTAAATTGTTCATTACAGCCCCGCCGTAAAATATGTAAGCTCTCCCGGTATATGAATTATATCCCCAGGCACCAACTATTACATCCGAATATCCGTCAGCGTTTACATCTCCCGCATCAGATACCGACCATCCAAAAATATCAACCGGTGCCGCACCGGTCAAAGTAACATCCGCAATATTATTCATTACCGCGCCTCCCAAAAAAATATAAGCTCTGCCGGTATTAGAAGAATAACCGTGAGCTCCCACTATCACATCCGAATACCCGTCTCCATTTACATCGCCGGCAAATGAGACACAAAATCCGAATTGATTATTTACCGCTTCTCCGGTAAAGATAACATCAGCAACATTATTCATTAGAGCTCCGCCGAAATACAAGTATGCTTTTCCCCTGTATGAATTATTTCCGCTTGCACCGACAATGACATCTGAATATCCGTCACCATTTACATCTCCTGCTTTTGAAACTGAAATTCCAAAATAATTGCTGTCAGCTTCACCTGTCATAGTAACATCAGCGATGTTGTTCATAGCCGCGCCGCCATAATATATATATGCTCTTCCGACCGTTGAATTATACTCATAGGCACTTACAATTACATCAGAATAACCGTCTCCATTTACATCGCCGGCCCCGGAAACAATAGTCCCGAAATAATTAAATGCGGCCTGGCCCGAAAGAATTACATCCGCTACCGTGTTCATGTTAATTCCACCGTAATAGATATATGCTCTCCCTGCACTTGTGTCAACTGCATCATTGCCTGGTGCGCCAATTATCACATCATCAAATCCGTCATTGTTTACATCCCCGGCTGATGAGACGGTAGTGCCAAACTCATCATCTACAGCAGCTCCTGTAAAAGTCCTTTGTTGCATCGCGTCGGTTTCAGGATCTTTCTCTTTTACAATACGATTTCCGTTTTCATCGACAAGACTATTGAGCCAGTCCTGCGTTACTCCGTTTGGAAGTGAATCACTTTTATTATCCGCACCCTGCTGAGTGTCCGGTGTTTGTCGATCAGTTGAATGCACTGCGGGTTTTTGCCAGTTTGCGTTTAATGTTGATACAACTGATAAAAGAATTGCTATGCTTAATGGAATTAATTTCAATATGAACTGATTTTTCATAATAGTTTTATTTAAAATAAGAAATGTTTTCATACTTTAAGTGAAGATACTTACAGCAGTTTAAGCTTTACAAAATTACCTACAATACCTTCAGCAGTCAAAGAAACTATTTACTTGTTTGCACTTCCACTGGCATGATAATAATCATGGTTTTACTCTGTATTTGCATTTTGTTTGCATTATTTTACACCTTATGATCAATACTATTCTCACCGATATACTGAGGACCTTTTCAAAAGATGAGATCAAAAGATTTGAGGAAATGATCAACTCGTCATTTTTCAATAAAAACACCCCGGTAATAAAATTATTTGAACAGGTCAGGAAATATTATCCAGAATTCAAAAGTATAAAATTGAAAAGGGAAGATGTTTATGAGAGGATGTTCCCTGATAAGAAATATAATTACGGCTCGATGAAAAATATCATATATGAGCTTCAAAAACTTTGCGAACAATTTATTATTAATCAGGAATTGTCAAAGAATGAGTTTGATCTAAAAAGAGCACTGGTGTCAGGATTGAATGATCGCGGGCTGACAAATCTGAGTGAAAAGAATCTAAAAGAACTTGAGAACAGTATTTCGGGCAAGGAGATAAATGACAATGAATACTTTTTAAAGCAGTATTTTATAAACCGGATAAAGCAAACCCAGATCTTCGAATCCTCCAAAGGAAATATTCATTCAAATCAAAAAGTGAGAACGCCTTATTATGAGCAAAATATGAATTCAATCAACTCACTCAAGAAATATTACCTTCTGGATACTTTAAAGACTTACAATAAAGTTATTACGAATAAGAATATTTTTGATACTGAACGGGCGATAGTCGATGTCGATAAATTTGTAACTCAGTATAAGGATGACTTTGATGAACTTTCAATTCGCCTTGAAAAAGACTTTCTGAATATGAATCTCGGTAAAATAAATGAAAGTGAGTTCCTTGAACTTAAAAAACTAATACTGACGGATCTTTACGGAATGGAGGCAGACAAAAATTTAACATACGCAGGTTCAATCTACCTTCTTAACTACTGCAGAATAAAAAACCACACTGACAAGAGTTACAAAGTCCATGCGTTTGATATTCTCAAAAGCCTTGTTGAGAATGAAAATTATGACAGCGGACATGCCAGTCTGGACATTGTTCTATGCAGGAACATAATTGTTGTATCCACTGAGCTGCATGAATTTGAATGGATCGAAAATTTTCTGAAAGCAAGTTTAAAGAAGATTCACCCAGAATACAGAGAAAACATTATGAAATTCTATTTCGCCTTCAAACATTATCACGAGGGTAATTTTGAAAAATCACTTGAATGTCTTTCAGACATGAACAGTGACGATATATTTAACAAGAATTATATTAAGGAGCTTGCCATAATGAATTATTTTGAACTGAAATATTTTGATCTGCTTAACGAGCAGATAGAATCATATAAAAAATTTCTTGTCAATAACGAAATGCTTCCGGATTCTTATAAGATACAGTGCAGATCATTCATAAGTTATGTTACAAAATTATTTAAGGCCGCTTCTGAAAAGAAGATCGATCTTCAATTTCTTAAAAAGAAGATCACCAATGAAAGAGAGCTTCTATATAAATCCTGGCTTCTAAAAAAAATTGATGAACTGATTGAAACTTGAAAGTCATTTGTCTTCGGTAATATAGACACTGATTGCACCCTGAAAAATTATCTTAGTGTATCAGTGCCTTTGGTTGACGAACTGAACTCGGGTATTCAGGGTCTTATCAGGGTTATGAATTTCGCCGAGTTATTATAGGTCAAAGTGATATCATTTAGGTTGACTACATTATCCCCGGTTACATCCGCTGCAACATAACCCGTCTGAAAATTAGTTGAACCATTGTACACACTCAATATATCTGTCAGATTTATCAGACCGTCATGGTTTACATCACCGCTGTAAAATGCGTAGACGTCATATGGAGAGCTGTCAACTTTAATTTCGTTATCGCCATATGCATAAATTGTGCTGACTGAAAATGCGATCGAACTTTCACCACCTGCAAAAGTAATCGGGTCCGCTCCAGGGTCTCCAGCCGGT
>JBDTLQ010000255.1:0-5365 GCA_039934715.1 Ignavibacteria bacterium
TATTATGAATTGTAATCAGAGAAAGATCCCGATTTTATTTTTGCAGGATGTGACAGGTTTTATGGTTGGTTCACGATCGGAGCACGGAGGAATAATCAAGGACGGCGCAAAGATGGTGAATGCGGTTGCCAATTCAGTTGTTCCAAAGATCACGATCATAACAGGCAATAGTTATGGTGCAGGCAATTATGCAATGTGCGGCAAGGCTTACGATCCGCGCTTTATTTTCGCATATCCCAACGCACAGATCGCAGTAATGGGAGGGTCGCAGGCAAGCAATGTCTTGCTTGACATAAAGATCGGTCAGCTCAAAAAACAGGGAAAGGAAATAACCGAAGATGAGCAGAAAATATTTCTTGATGAGATTAAAAACAGGTATGAGGAACAGACCAATGTATTATATGCCGCTTCAAGACTTTGGGTTGATGAAATAATTGACCCTAAGGATACAAGAAAAATTGTATCTTACTGCATAGAACTCGCAAACAACAATCCCGATATGAAAAAATTTAATGTCGGGGTCATTCAGACATAATTTTTTTTTGAAACATTCTCATCCCTTCAGATGGCATTCATGCCATTGTCAAAATTCAATATTTCCTGAAATTAAGATTTGTTATTATCATTAAAAGCTTTATCTTATGAAAAAATAATTTCTCAATTTAAAACCAAAACTTCACTTACCCACATTACCCCAAAGAATTTTTAAAACTTCTAACCCAATAGAAGTTGAATACGAGTTAGAAATCCAAAAAAAAACAAATAATCAACAAATCATAAAGCAGTTAAGTCTTTTAATTAAGAATTTTAATTAATAGAAATAAACAATTTTCAAAAACTTTATCTTATGAGGAAAAAGCCTTTGAAATAAAAATTTTTATCCCCAAAAATATTTTTAGCTCAGTTTAAAATTTTTTTAAACTTTATCATATCTACTATGAAAGCAAAATTATTTTTGAAACCCCTGATTATTTCCATATGTGCTTTTCTGTTTTCCACATACTCGCAGTCTTCAACCCCTGCTTACAGAATTTTTCCCGGCTCAAACCTTCAGATACAAACATGGATCGCGGCTCATCCTATGAATCCGTTAATAATTGCTGGCATTGCAATAACGGATGTATATCCCGGTGGTTATACAACCGGAGCATATATAACTACAAACGGTGGTCTTAACTGGAGCTGCACAAATTCAATACGTGATTCACTGTTCAACATTATTGCAACCGTTGGAGATCCTTCAGTGATTATTGATAAAAACGGAGTAATGATCATAGTTTATACAACAGGTCCTCCGCCCGGAGGATCCGGATTTAAGGTAGGTTTGAGCTATTCTACTAATAATGGCTTGTACTGGTCAAAGACAAGCTATATACCCGGTGTTGACAGCTCTGATAAAGTTATGTCTGCAACAGATAACCTGCCATCCAGTCCGTACTTTGGAAGAAGTTATGTAGTTTACAGTGAAAGAAGAAAAGGCGGAATTTATTTTTCGTCAACAAGCAACAGCGGAGTTACGTGGGATTCGGCAAAAAGGATCTGTCCTCCTTTCAAAGAGGCAAGAACAGGATCCTCCATTACAACAGGTCCACTGGGTGAGATCTATGTTTCATGGCCTCACTATGATACAACTGCACATAGTAATTTTATTGGATTCGCACGATCGACGGACGGCGGAGCAAGCTGGTATTCAAAAGATACGGCAATTTCTGTCGACCTCGTTTCGAATGCTCATCGTGTCAATCTGCTTGGAACAAGATTGAACGGTCTGCCCGTAATCAATACCGACAAGTCGGGCGGAAGCAGGAATGGTACGATCTATATAATGTCCATGGAAAAAGCCGGAAGCTCAGGTCCCGCACTTGATAATTATGATATGATAATACATTCATCAACCGATATGGGTATATCATGGGATATGATCAGCCGCGTGAATCAGGATAACACAGGCTCGTTAAAATACCAGTTTTTCCCGGCACTGAACATTGATAAACATGGAGGGATAAACGCTTTCTACTATGACACGCGAAATACCGCTACCAATGATTCCTTTCAGATCTATTTATCCCGCTCGGTTGACGGCGGAACCAGCTTTGAGGATATTTGTGTCTCAGATCATAAGTTCAAATTAAAAATAATCACTCCGAATATTTTCGGAGTTTCCGGATACATAGGCACTTATATGGGAGTTACGTCTGCGGGAAATAAGATCTATCCTATGTGGTTTGATAATTCGACTGAAGTTTATCAGGCATGGACCACACACATTGATATCGGTTCGAGCATAAAAGTAATTCCACAGGGACTAATGAATGAGATTACAGGAAAGCTGAACAAAAAAGATTCCATTCGGTTCTTTCTAAGAAACTCCATACCGCCTTACAACAAAATTGATTCTGCAGCAGGCATACTTGATTCTCTTACATTTACATCACAAATTGTTTTTCCAAATGCGCCGTCAGGGACATATTTTCTTGAAGTGGACGGAAAAAATTCTCTGGAAACCTGGAGCGCTGCTCCTGTATCATATTCACTGACTTCAGATTTTACTTATGATTTTACGATGGCATCTTCACAAGCTTACGGAAATGCAATGATCCTTGTCAATGGTAAGTGGTGTATATACAGTGCGGACATTGTTCATGACGGCTCGATCGATCTTAATGATCTTGCGGCAATTTTTAATGATCAGATTAATTTTATTTCCGGAAATACTAATACTGATGTAAACGGTGACGGGATCGTGAACTTAGCGGACCTGGCAATTTGCTTTAACAACTCTAATAATTTTGTTAGAATGTCAGCGCCTTAAACAGTTGACAGTTGACAGTTGACAGTTGAAAGTTGAAAGTTGAAAGTTGAAAGTTGAAAGTTAAATGTTAAATGTTAAATGTTAAATGTTAAATGTTAAAAGTTAAAGTAACGCGTCAATATTTTGCGTAACTCCAAACCCTAAATCTTAAATCCCAAATTCAAAATTCCAAATCCCAAATCTTAAATCCCAAATCCCAAATTTCTAAAATTCCAAATCCGACATCCCAAATTCCAAATCTAAGATCTAAAATCAAAAATCCGTCAAAGCTCCCTCTTCAAAGCTTCTCTTTCAATTTCAATTTGTTTGATCTTTCTTTCAAGCTTATCAAGTTCTTCGGGCATTGAGTCAATTTCTATTCTCAGCTTTGATGCTGCTTCGTCAACAAGGTCGATAGCTTTATCGGGAAGGAATCTGTCAGAGATGTATCTGTCGGACAATTGTGCAGCCGCGACTATTGCTCCGTCAGTGATCCGCACTCCGTGGTGAACCTCATATTTTTCCTTCAACCCTCTTAATATTGTAATGGTATCGTCTACATCCGGCTCTGCTACAAACACTGGCTGGAATCTTCTCTCAAGCGCCGGGTCCTTTTCAATATATTTTCTGTATTCATCAAGTGTTGTTGCTCCGATCGTTCGAAGGTCACCTCGTGCGAGTGCCGGCTTTAACATATTCGACGCGTCGACTGAACCTTGTGCCGCTCCTGCTCCGACAACTGTGTGAAGCTCATCAATAAATAATATTATCTTGCCGCTTGATTCTTCTACTTCCTTTAAAACGGCTTTCAGTCTTTCCTCAAATTGTCCTCTGAACTGCGCACCCGCAACTAATGATCCCATGTCAAGCGCAACGATCTGCTTATCTCTCAATGTTTCCGGAACATCACCTGCGATTATCCTGTGAGCAAGACCTTCCGCTATCGCTGTCTTTCCAACTCCCGGCTCCCCTATAAGCACGGGATTATTCTTTGTCCTTCGTGATAAAACCTGAAGCACTCTTCTGATCTCATCTTCTCTTCCTATGACCGGATCAAGCTTTCCTTTGAGTGCAAGGTCATTCAGATTTTTTCCATACTTCATCAGTGACTGATATGTGTCTTCAGGATTCTGACCCGTAACGCGGTTCGAACCCCGAACTTCTTTCAGAGCTTTGAGAATATTATTTTTTGTAATGCCTTGAGATTTGAGCAATTCATTTATTGAAGATTTTTTTATGTCTGCAAGACCTAGCAGTAAATGCTCAGTTGAAACATAATCATCTTTCAAAGCCGAAGCTTCTTTAAATGCATTCTCAAGAGCTTCGTTTGATTCACGGGAAAGACTCTGCACTGAACTTGACCCGGATACTTTGGGTAATTTGTTAAGCAGCTCTCCCACCTTAGCCTGTATAAGATCCTTATTGGCTCCCAGCTTCTGCAAAGTGGAGCTGACTATTCCTTCAGGATCCTGTATCAGTGCGGCGAATATATGTTCAGGCTCAACCAATTGATTCGAATAATTTGAAGCGATCTCCTGCGCAGCCTGTAATGCTTCCTGTGACTTGATTGTGAGTTTGTTGAAGTTGATGGCCATTGTTAATTATTTTTTAATTAATAAATGGGTGATGCCAATAGTCAATGGTCAATGGTCAATAGTCAATAGTCAATGGTCAATAGTCAATGGTCAATGGTCAATGGTCAATAGTTAACGGTCAATGGTCAATAGTCAATGGTCAATAGTCAATGGTCAATGGTCAATGGTTAATGGTACCACTAAACATTTTTTATTAATCCTGATAACATTTTAAATAACTTTATAAATTTAAATCTGAATAAATCCAAATCTATATTTTCTAAATATTTAAGCCGCTGCGATATAATGATCTGAGTATCAATTTCAACCATAGAAGATCTGGTTATTTCATAAAATCTCTTTCTTTCAATATTTGATTTTCTTGCTGAGCCTTCCGAGATATTTGAAGGTATTGAAATTGATGCCCTTCTTAGTTGACTTGTAAGTCCAAACATTTCTTTACTGGAAAGCCCGAAGTCATTTCATAAATGTCACTTACAATTTCAACGCTTAGCTTCCAAACTTCCAGATTTTTGTGATTCAATTTTAGCATATCTTCCTTATTAATATTTTTTCTGCATTTAAAATTATAATATCTTTAAATAAATTTACAGCCAATCACAATTCACCATTCACTATTCACTATTCACTATTCACTATTCACTATTCACTATTCACTATTCACTATTGACCATTCACGATTCACGTCTCCTCACTATTCACTATAACTTCAGCCTAATAATTCATATTTTGCATATAAATTAATGCACAAAGCAAGTCTGATAATTTCGGTTTATGATAAAGCAAAAGAGCTTGAATTAATCTTTCATGCTTTATCGGTTCAGAGTGAAAAAGATTTCGAAGTTATAATTGCGGAAGACGGGATGAATGATGAAATGCAAAAATTGATTGAGGAATGGAAGGACAAAAGATTATTTAACATTGTTCACGTAAAGCAAGAAGACAAAGGTTTCAGGAAAAACAGAATATTGAATGAAGC
>JBDTLQ010000256.1:0-5314 GCA_039934715.1 Ignavibacteria bacterium
GATCGATTCTTTTAATGTAGGTAACAGAAAATACAATATTCTTCTTAACAGCGCTTTGCTTCCCGAAACCATTGCTGTATCGCAGGAGATGCTGCGACGGGATCTTAGCAACCTCGTTCAAATTGCTTCTATAAAAGGACTCGATGCGTTAACGATAACAGCTGAAGGACCGATCTTTGAAGAGTTACAATATATAACAAAGACATACGCGGATGTTTATCTGAAATATAATGTTGAACTGAGCCGTCAGGATATTACGAATGTAAAGAAGTTCATCATTGATGAGAAAGAAAAAAAGTTTAAAGAGCTTAATGATGCCGAGGCAAAGATAGAGGACTTTCAGAAAAGGACCGGGTACATGTCTCTGAATACACAGACCAGTGCGTTGATTAACAGTATAACCACTTATGAAGCAAACATTAAGACGAATGAAATTGAGCAAAAGATAAGAGAGAATAGTCTCGCCGCATTAAAGAACAGGTATGAAAAAATGGATCCGCAGTTGTACGATTATATTCAGGCTCAGATCAATCAATCCTATCTTGGAGCAATTCAGTCACAGGTAGCACAACTCGAAGTTCAGAGAGATATCGAGATCGCTCCGATAAGAGATTCACTTGTTATTGAGAAAACAAAAGAGAGCTATAACAGAAAGCTTGATAATCTTCGGAGCAAGCTTCAGGATCAGGTTGCAATACTTGAGAAAGGAATTGTTGCGACTACGCCTACCGATAAAAAAGCAGTCAGCGAACAGATCTTTAAAGATAAGCTTGAAATTCAGGATCTTGGCATGAAGAATAAAGCATACCAGGAATTGATCAGAAAATCACAAACAGAATTAACGGCACTGCCTGAAAAGATGAGTGAGCTTGTTAAGCTTGAACGAGACAGAGGTTCAGCTGATAAGTATTACAGCGCTCTTGAACAAAAATATCAGGAAGCTACCATCAATGAGAGAGCTAGAGTCGGTAATGCAGATATACTTGACCAGGGTCTGGATAACAATTCCCCGGTAGCTCCCGACAGACCGAAGATAATATTGTTTGGTGTTTTGATCGGACTGGGATTAGGTCTGGCATTCGCTTTTGTCAGGAACTATCTTGATAAGTCAATCAAATCTCCTGAAGAGCTTGAAAGCAAAGGAGCAAGCGTTCTGTCATGGATCCCGAAGATCGAAGCCATCAGCAAGAACGGTGTATCCACACCAGAATTTATTGTCGGCAATAAATCAAACTCGGCTGCATCAGAAGCATTTAAAGCATTAAGAACGAGGATACAGTTTTCAAAACTTGAATCCGAACAGCTTAAGACAATTCTTGTAACTAGCTCTATCCCTTTTGAAGGAAAGACAATTGTAGCGTCAAATCTGGCTGGAAGTTTTGCTCAGGCCGGAAAAAAAGTTCTGATACTTGACTGCGATCTCAGGAAGCCGAGAATACACAATGTTTTCGAGACGGATAAATTCCCCGGACTGAGTGATTATCTTTTTACAAATGTAACCCTTGAGGATATTACAAGACGCACACCGATGGATAATTTATATTTCATCACAAGCGGAACCATACCGCCGAATCCTTCGGAGCTTCTGGGCTCAGTGCAGATGAAGCAGTTCATTCATAAGCTGAAAGAAATTTATGATATCATAATCATTGACTCACCGCCATTTATTACTGTTACTGATTCAGAAATATTATACAATATAACCGATGGTACTGTACTGGTTTGTCAGGCTAACAAGACACCTGCAGATGCCTTCTGGAAAACATACGAAAGACTCAGCAAAAAATATCCGCATCATTTACTTGGGTGCGTATTGAATAATTTCAACTTCAAGAGCTCTTACGGATACTATTATAATTACTATTATTATTATTCACAGCCGGAATCCAATAAAAAGATATTGAAGTAAAATGAAATTTCATTTCACATACCGATATAAAAATTTTCATTAAAATTTTTACATTCTCCATCACAGCATTTTATTCAAATCAAATTTTTCGAAGGACAATTTTTTATTCATCAAACTGAATTCCTAATCTATTATCTGAATGAATAAAGATACATCCGATCCAGAATGGACGTTAGAGATAAAGCCGGTTTCAGGATGGTTCAATTTCCATCTGAAAGATGTATGGAGATACAGGGATCTTTTGATGATGTTTGTGAGGAGGGATTTTGTCGCCGTTTACAAGCAGACCATTCTCGGACCGTTCTGGTTCTTTCTGCAGCCAATACTGACTACAATAACATTCACAGTTGTATTCGGCAACATCGCTAAAATACCGACCGATGGCGTGCCTCCGGTTTTATTTTATATGACGGGAATAGTTTGCTGGAGCTATTTCTCGGAGTGTCTGACAAGAACATCATCGACTTTTGTCGCGAATGCAAATATTTTCGGAAAGGTTTACTTTCCGAGACTCGTGACACCAATATCGAATATAATTTCACTCCTTATAAAATTCGCTATCCAGCTTTTGCTGCTTGTGATATTTTTAGTTTACTTCAAGCTTAACGGCTCGGATGTTAAACCTAACATTTACATTCTCTTAACACCTTACCTTATATTCCTGATGGCAGGTTTGGGTCTGGGATTCGGAATAATTGTTTCTTCGCTTACAACCAAGTACAGGGATCTTACATTTCTTGTAAGTTTCGGTGTACAGCTTTTAATGTATGCAACACCTGTGATCTATCCCTTATCTGTTCTTCCTGAAAAATATAAATGGATCGTGATGGCAAATCCAATGACGGCGATCGTTGAGACTTTTCGTTTTGCTTTTTTAGGCGCGGGAACATTCAGTCCTGAGAATCTGATATACAGTACTGTCTTCATGCTTGTGATATTAAGCATGGGCATTGTTGTCTTCAACAGGGTTGAGAAAACTTTTATGGATACTGTCTAAAGAATAATTATGAGTGAAGTAATTAAAGTCGAGAAACTTTCGAAACTATACCGTCTCGGTCTTGTCGGTACAAAAACAATTACCGAAGATCTTAACCGCTTGTGGGCTAGAGTGACAGGCAAGGAAGATCCCTATCTTAAAATAGGAGAAACCAACAACCGTGTTTTAAAAGGAAAGACAGAATATGTGTGGGCGCTGAAGGATATAAATTTTTCAGTGAGAGACGGTGAACGTATAGGGATCATTGGAAAGAACGGCGCGGGAAAATCGACACTGCTGAAAATTCTTTCAAGAGTTGCAAGTCCTACAGCGGGATCAGTGAAAGTGAAAGGAAGAGTGGCCAGTTTGCTTGAAGTAGGAACCGGCTTTCATCCTGAACTTACGGGAAGGGATAATATTTTTCTTAACGGCGCGATACTTGGAATGACGCAGGCAGAGATCAAAGGAAAGTTTGACAGCATCGTTGATTTTTCCGGAGTTGAAAGATACATTGACACGCCGGTTAAAAGATATTCTTCGGGAATGTATGTCAGGCTTGCGTTCGCTGTTGCCGCTCATCTTGAACCTGAAATCCTGATCGTTGACGAAGTGCTTGCAGTGGGTGATGCAGAGTTTCAGAAAAAATGTCTTGGTAAAATGCATGATGTCTCCGAGAAGGAAGGAAGAACGGTTTTGTTTGTCAGCCATAATCTTCAGGCAATAAAGAATCTTTGTCAGAAAGTAGTGATCCTTAACAACGGTGAATTGTTCGCTAACGGTACGACAGATGAGACGCTAGATTCATATAATCAGCTTGTGAGAGACGTGAGGATAGATTCGGATACTGAAATTAATAATAAAATAAACAGAAGAGGAAAAGGCGCGGTAAGATTTACAGGTATCGAAGTGAGGGACTCTGAAGGAAATAAGAGAAATAAATTCAACATCGGTGAGAATATAAGATTTAAAATTTCTTACAATGTTTATAAAAAGATCAAAGGACTGACAATTACCGTAGCGCTTTTATCAGGTCTTTCAAAAGAATGCCTGACCCTGGCCCATTATGAGATCACAAATTCGATCATATCTCCGGAGACATCGGGGGAAGTTGAGATCGAATTTCAGGATATATACATAAAGCCCGGCGAGTATCCTTTATACTTTGAGCTGATCGATTCAAACTATGATCCTGATTCAAAAGATGTTATAGATGATCTTACCGCTCCTCTTACTATAAGCGGCGGTGAAAACATTGAGAATACACATTTCAGAGCCGAACTGCCTTCGGGTTTTTTTGCTATCCCTTCAAAGATCATCAGTAATGAAATTCATGATCATGTCTTAAGAAAAGCATTATAAAATTTTTTAAGCAAGAAAGTAATTGATTTTTTTTTTTTGAAACAAAAAATTAATAAATAAAAGAATACATAATGATGGCGAAAAATTTAGACTATAGTTATCTTGACAGGGCTCCGGCTTTGTATTCGGGAGGTGTGATAGCCAATACTCTCGGATTTCACATTCTCAGAACTATCTTTCTGAACATATGGAGGATGAGGCCCAAGAAGGTCAGCAAAGAGATCAGTGAATATGTGAAGACAATGGATAGGGATGGAATAGTAGTGATCCCGGATTTTTTTCCTAAAGAACAATTTGAAGAGATAAAAAAAGAATTTGATGAAACATATTCCGGATGGTCTCCATTCGATCTTAAGAAGGAAGAATTTTCAAAAAGACAAAATGATTTCCCTGAATATTTTCAAACCATTGCTGAAAAAATAACTTCCCCGAAGACCCCGGCATTCACAAAATATTTTGTCAATAATCCGCTGATAACCGAAATAACTTCAGCCGTCGTTCACAGGAAGAACCGTCTGACTCCTCATCATCACTTCTGGTATCTGCAGAGAAGAAATCTTGAAAAGAAAGATGCAGGTCATCTTCATTCAGCGGCGTTTCCGCATGCGGATGTGCCTTATCCTACAATAAAAGTTTTCCTTTACATGAATGATGTTGATGAAACTAATGCGGCATACATTTATGCTAAAGGATCTCATAAGATGACCCTGAAAAGATTATTGTTTGACTACAAGCTCAGCGTAAGATATGCAAAAACAAAAAACGATGTTGTGACCGATGAGGATATTGCAAAGATAGGTTACTATCCCGAATCGATCTGCGGCAAGGCGAACACTTTGTTTATTTCAAACAATATGGGCTATCATAACCGGGGAGATTTCAAAACTCTTGAGCCGAGGCTTACCGCTCAGCTTGATTTCAGACATCTTGAAACATGGAGAAACACATTATACAGGAATGATAAGGCATTCGTATCAAAGATCACAAGAAGAATTGTAAAATCATTGGATAAAGCAAAAAAAGAAAAACTGCGTGCAAGTCTCAGTCATAATAACGTGTCATAATTACGC
>JBDTLQ010000257.1:0-5312 GCA_039934715.1 Ignavibacteria bacterium
AAAAAAGAACTAATGAATCTTTATAATGATCATCCTAACTTGTTCAGGATGAGATATTTATACTTTTTTCTAGAAACCGTCATTACAGTCTCCAATAATTCCAAGAAGTCGCAGTATTAATTGTATAGAAGCCATGTTGAGTTTGTTTAAGTTAATTGTGATGGCAAATTTAGATTAACCTAACACCGTCAACATTAACACTTAAGCTCTAATTTCTACATGCGATAATGGGTCTTATTTTTGATATTGGAGACATAAATAAATGACAATCAACATCTTGAAGGCCATAAATCAAAGAAAAAACCTTTTAGTTGCTATCCTGATGTAAAGATTTACCTATTTTAGATGAGAACAAAACCAAAATTGTAGGCTATTTTACACATGTAATTATGAGTTAAACCGAATAATACTATATGTAAACGACTTATAATTAACAACTTAATAAGGAAAGACTCATGAAAAATGCTTGATCAAATTTAGTTATCCTTGCGCAATTGTTGATTTGACTGGATTAAATCTTAACTTTTATTCAGCCAATATTCAAATTTAACAAAGAAATGTCACTTCATAGAGTCAACTGGAAACAATGGATTCAATATATGAACTTGCTAAATTCAATTTAAGATATAAAAAGATATCTGATTCCTTATTGCCTGAGGAAAATTCAAGCCCTTTGAAAAGACTTTATTCATTGGCGTTTCAAGATGAGCCCTTATCTGATGAAGAAGCGATGATAGAAGTATATGGAAAAAGAAATTTGGCTGCTTTTTCAAGGCTAAAGGTTAGGCTTAAAGACCTACTTATAAGATCAATATTATTGCAGAATTCATCTCAAGATTCAAGTGATTCAAGAGTGAATGAAACGATTAATGGATACCGATATGCTTTAGTCGAACGACTTCTGATTACTAGAAAATCAGATTACTTGGCTATCGATATTGCTGAAAAGGCAATTGTACGGTCCATTAAATATCATGCAACTGAAAATGTATTAGTGCATGCCAGAATACTAATAGGCCATTTTGGAAAGGTAGAATATAACAAATATAAATTAGCAAAATATCTGGCAATACAAGAAAAATATCTTGAAATATATTCTTGGGAATTAAAAGCGGAAAATTATTACCATGATCTTTTGAGAAGTGAATATCAATCTTTAGCGTCAGCAAGTCAAGAAACAAGGAACAAAGCTATAAGCTATGTTAAGGATTTGGACTCTGTTGAAAATATTCGGTCTTATGCTTTCAGATTCTATCGGTTTAGAGTTAAGGCCACCTTTTTCGAATACTCCAAAGATTTTGCTTCAATGTTCGATCTAACTAAGGCCGCACTCAAGGAATTTAGTATCCCTGAGTTTAAATCTGGGCCCGCATTGTATAGTATTAATCTTCGAAGAATTTATGCTTTGATTCAAATTGGATCATATGCAAGTGCTGCTTCAATTGGAAATGCAGAAATGGAAAAACTTCCAACAGGAAGCCATGTCTGGTATTTAATGTCTCATTATGTACTTAAGGCTCAACTTTACGAATCTCAATACAATCAGGCAATTCAATTAATTAAAATACTAATTGATAATTCTAAATTTCAAAAGATCGGTGAAAGCTATAAGGAGCTTTTTAGGACCTCGTTAGGATATATTCACTTAATCGTGGATAGCGGTTTAGTACAGAACTCAGAGGAAATACGTAAATTCCTCCCTGAATTTAAATTAGCTAAATTCCTTAACGCCACTCCTGTGTTTAGTAAAGACAAAAGAGGAATTAATGTTAGCATTCTCCTTATGCACATTGCATTTTTATTACAAAGGAAAGATTATAATGGCATTATCGACAGAATTGACTCACTAACTCAATATGCATTCCGGTATCTTCGAAAAGATGATTCCTACCGAAGTAATTGTATGATAAAAATGGTTGTTCAAATGACTAAAGCAGATTTTCATCCAGCCCGTACAGAAAGGTATACAAATGATCTACTAAAACAGCTTACACAAGTTAAAATCAGTGGCTCAGGTGAGAATATTGAAACTGAGATCATTCCCCACGAAGTGCTGTGGCAGATTATGATCAAATCACTTTAGCCTATAACTTTATAGGTTAAGTCATAAAAAGCGCATAATTTTGCGCTACAGAACTCCATATTTTTTAGTTTGAATCTTATAAAAGTCAAGGCCATGAGGCCCTGGTTAAAGGTATTTTCTATCCACTTATCTAATAGCCAAACTCCTTTTATCATGAAAAATGTAATGAAAATCAAACAACTTATTTTTGTTGCTTTTATGTCTATCCTCTTCATATCTGTATCCGGGTGCACAGAAGATCAAGTTATACCTGCATCTGATTTTCTCTCGAAAGATTTGAAGATTTCGTTTCGTGCAGATGGCCCGGTGAGTAATGAAGGTATAAAGCAAAAAGTATCGGATCGGGACAATATTCCTTTAGTTCAAATTCTAACTTGTTCCTATAATGGGCAGACAACTCAGGGATATTGGGAATATCATCTTACGACTCTCTATAATGGACCCAAAATATATACGGTCACGAAAATTATTGGTGATACAAATGATGGGTTCTGATTAAAATAAAACTTTCTCCGGGAGGTTCTTGCCTTCCGGAGAATGTTTAAGTGTGTTGTTTTCTAATTTAACTCTCCTATAATCAACGTTTTCTTGAGATTTTATCATTTAATATTAAATTAGAAACTAAAAGAGTTGGTGAAATTGGTGGAAGATTAATTATCACTTATTGATTTAGCCGGACATTCAATGAGCATTTCCTTTATTGATTCCTCATATTGTGAATTATGAAAATTATGTAATTCTTTTAGAAATCGAATTTCGTTATCTTTTTTTATTTCCTGTTCATGATGTCGATTATTTTGGAATATATGGCTTGATAATTTAAGCATCATGACGAGCAGGACATAAATAGCTGGCAGCAATATTGCTGTGGTAAGTTTTAATTTCATGACAATTTCTTTTTTGGGTGATTTTATTTCATACTTTGATTCAATTAAATTGTGTGTGTGTTTTCTCTGAATTTTTTGGATAGTTCATCCTATCCTCTACGAGCTTAAAAGTGTTGAGCCAAAATCTGATTCTTCCTTCAATAGTCCGATTTGACATTGTAAAGATGAGACCTCTGATTGTAGGAATTAAACAAGAAAGGAGTAATAATTTACACTTATATTACAGTGTCTTACGCAATTAACGGATATAAATAACTGAATATCAGTTATTTAAAATAATAAACATGAAAACGCTTTTCCAATTAGGTAAATACAATGAATCAAATCTTAAAATCATTGAATTGCTTATGCCCCCGAAAGACGATAGCCCTCTTAAAAGGCTTTTCTCGATAGTATTTTCCGGACAAATCTTAAGTGATAATCAGGCAATGATGACCATCTATGGTGCAAAAAAATTGTCAACCTTTTCAAGATTAAAAACCAGGCTAAAGGATATTTTAATTAAAACAACTCTGCTTCAAAACACTTCTTTGGAAAGTGAATATTCAAGAGTAAATGAATCTATGAATCAATATCGATATGCTCTTGCTGCCAATTATTTGATCCATCAGAAAAATACTCATTTAGCTATTGAAATTGCCGAAAGGGCATTAGTTAAGTCAATTAAGTATGATGTTACTGAAAATATTATTCTTCTTACTAAGACACTAGTACGACATTTTGGAAGTAGTGAATATAGCAAAGATAAATTCAATAAATATTTAGTAATACAAAAGGAATATTTATATGTGCATTCCTGGGAAATTAAAGCGGAAAACTACTATTTAGAACTCCAACAGAGTTGGTTGTCTTCATTAGCCACCAACAATGAAGAAACTATAGAAAAATCAAAAAAATATGCTGAAGAATTAGATAAAATAGACAATGTTAGAACATATTTTTTTTTAACTAATAAATATAGAATAAAGGCTTTGAATCTTGAATATGAGAAGAACTTTGAAGGATTGTTAAGTTTGTCAGATTTTACAATAAAAGAATTAAGTTCACCTAAATATAAGAGCAATGTTTTTAGACAAAATCTAAATCTAAGAAAAGCAACAGCTTTTATTCAGCTAGGGCGCAATGATGAAGCAATTTTATTAGGTACTAAAGACATGAAAAGCTTGCCGTCCGGGTCATTAAGTTGGTACTTCATAGCTCACTATAAATTAAAAGCTCTTCTATATAATGGAGACTACAAAAACGCTGTTGATTTAATTAAGCTCATGATAGAAAACCCTCTATTTCCCAAGATAGGAGGCAATTATCGTGAGCTCTTTACAGCTACACTTGGTTACATCCATCTCATAGTCGACTCCGGACTGGCGGGTGATCCCAAAAAACTAAAAAAGCTCCTTCCTGACTTCAAAATTGGGAAGTTCTTAAACGCTATACCGGTCTTCAGCAAGGACAAGCAAGGGATCAACGTCAGCATTCTGTTGATGCATGTAGCTATACTCCTTCAAAGAAAGAATCATGATGCCATCATCGATCGGGCCGACTCTCTAAAACAATACGCTTACAAGTATCTCCGAAAGGACGACTCATTTCGTAGCAATTGCATGATCAAAATGGTCATCCAGATGACAAAAGCCGGTTTTAATCCCATCCGAACAGAGCGCTACACCCGTGACCTACTGAAGCAATTAGAAGCTGTGAAACTCGCCGGCTCAGGCGAAAACATCGAAACCGAGATCATACCTTACGAGGTGTTGTGGACGGTAATGAAGAGGGCGTTGTAAAAAACAAAAACAGTCTTTAACTGTGATTTATGTGATTTTTTTGAAATATATGATTATTGTTTTTATGTCCTTCGTATTTAGCACATTAACCACATATAAGATAAAAGTGGGCTAAAAACCTCTCCATTATCTGAAGTCTTCCTTTTTTTTGAAATCGATCAGGTACTTTTTTTTATAATCATGTGCAACACAAAAATCACAAAAATCAAAGTTAAGACAATGGGGAACATAAAACTTCACTTCTTAGTGAATCATTGAGTTATTTGAAAATCATTTGATACCTGATTTTTATATTCATGTTCATCACAAAAATCACATAAATCAAAGTTAAGACAAAGGGGAATCATCAAATAAATCGCTGTCAGACTATTGGCGCTACGATGGACTCACTTACATTTCCTTTTTTTTAATATTTTAGAGTAACATATCAGCCAACTATCACCGAAGACTGACCTGTCAAAAGGATGCGACCAAGAAGCCTGATCAATAGCGGTATCTCCAAATACCTCTCGTATCTCCACAAGCAATTGCAGGAGGCGGAGAGGAATATCCATACCCTCC
>JBDTLQ010000258.1:0-5272 GCA_039934715.1 Ignavibacteria bacterium
ACAGGTGGGATCTGTGGATAAGAAATGACAGCGTTGGTATCATCAGCATTCGCGGGACAACAATTCAGGCTAATTCGTGGGCGGAAGATTTTTATGCAGCAATGGTGCCTGCAAAAGGTTCGATCATCATAGACAGCAATTTTGTTTTCATATACATGCTTGCTGAATCAGAGAAAGCGAGTGTTCATATCGGCTGGTTAACAGGGCTTGCATATCTATCCGAATCTATACTCACAAAAATAAATGAGTATCATGCAAAAGGAATAAAAGATTATTTAATAGTTGGTCACAGCCAGGGTGGAGCAATCGCATATTTGCTTAACTCCTACTTTCACTATACAGGGAAAGGAAGAATTCCGGAAGGCACAAACTTCAAAACCTATTGCAGCGCTCCGCCCAAGCCGGGAAATTTATTTTACTCTTATGATTATGATTTTATAAACAGAGGCGGCTGGTCACTGAGAGTTTATAACTCTGAAGACTGGGTTCCGCAGACCCCGATCTCAGTTCAGACATTAAATGATTTCAGTGAAATAAACCCATACTCGGAAAGAGACTCTTTTATCGTAAAGATGAATTTGCTTGATAAGATAATTTTTGACTATCTGGTAGCAAAGATACGTGGAACATTAGACGATTCGAAAGACCTGCTGAATGATTATTTCGGAAGCATGGTGTATAAATATTCGATAACCAAATTTCTCCCGAACTTTCCCGAGCCTCAGTATACAGATGATGCTTTCTTTTATCCCTGCGGAGTACCGGTCGTATTGATGAAGCAGGAAGGTTATGATGAGATCCTTGCAAAAGAAACAACTATTCCACTGCTGTTTAAGAATCATATGATAATTCCGTATTATTTTCTTTTGAATAAAATTTATTTTGAAAAGTAGGGAATGATTTAAATTTTAGATTTTAGATTTTAGACCTTTGATTTAAAAATCTGAATAAGGTTCTTTCTGTTTAACTGAATATTAATAAAAAATTTTATTAAGTATATTTTAACAACAATTAATTAATGACAACATAATGGCAGAAGAAAAAAACAAACAATTATTTCTATCACTGATATACAGCTTTCAGATGCAGGGAATGATGCAGCTGGGTAAACTTTCAAATCCCATGACAAATAAAAGTGAACGTGAGCTCGACGGAGCGCAGGTCACGATAGATATGCTTGACATGATGAAGGAAAAAACTAAAAACAATATCGGCGATGACGAATCAAGATTTCTTTCACAGGTGATAGCGGATCTGAAATTAAATTATGTCGAGGAAAGAGATAAGGATCAGAAGGCTGATCTGAAAGTTGAGGAGAAGAAGGAAGAAGCTAAAGAAACATCTGAACAACCGGAGGAAAAGAAAGAAGACTCTTCAAAAGAAGAACCTAAAAAAGCCGAAAGTAAAAAAGGTCCGGGTAAGCATGAAACCGGCACCGAAAAACCCCTGAAAGAATCCGCTAAGAAAGAACCTGAAGCTGACAGTGTGAATCAGGGTGAATCAAATTCAAAGGATGACTCAGGCAAATAATCTGACACTTGGTATTTTCGGTAATACCGTAAAGGAAGAAGTTTCCGATCTGCTTTATGAGATCGTGGAATATCTTAAGAAGAACAATATAAATTTTTTGATTGACGAAAGTCTCGCTCGTTCCTCTAAATTTAAGATAATAAAACATATATCTTCTCCGTCACAGATCCTTTCCAAAGCGGATTACATATTTTCGCTGGGAGGTGACGGAACATTCCTTAACACCGCGAGGATTGTCGGAAATAAAAATATCCCAATACTTGGAATTAATCTCGGCAGACTCGGTTTTTTTTCTGAAGTAAGCCCCGACGAAATAAGAAGCTTTATTCCAAAACTTCTGCAAAGAAAATTCAGGATCACCGAACAGGTGATCATAAGATCCGGGACAACGAATAAAAAGATACTTTACGGACTCAATGATATTGTGATTGATAAGGGCAGTTCAGTCAGAATGCTTGAGCTTGAAACATTTTATAATAATGAAAAGGTAGTTAGGATCGTTTCTGACGGCATCATAATTTCAACACCTGCCGGATCAACAGGTTATTCCCTTTCCTGCAACGGACCCATCGTAAATCCGGAAAGCAAAGTCTTCATCATAACCCCGATCTCTCCGCACACACTTAATGTCAGGCCCATCATAGTACCCGACGATGGAGCAATTAAAATAAAAATTCATACACTGGGTAAAGCAAGAATTGCTGCCGACGGTCAGACAATACTAGATGCAAACTCCCCCACCGAGGTATTCATTTCAAAAGCAGATTACAAGATCAAAGTAATAAAAAAGATCAACACGACTTACTTCAATACTCTCAAGAAAAAATTGTTCTGGGGTGAGGATAAGAGACACAGCAAAACAGTTAAGAATTAGCAGTTAGCAAAAAAGCTAGTTATAGTTAATTTAAACTTATATTCTTTTCGGAATAGTGTAAAGTATTTTTTTTATTTCGTCGCAATCCATACTTATCGAAGCAATCATTTTATTGTTGATGAAGCTGGTTTTATTTAGAAGTTTATGTGTCTTTCCCTGGCTTCTTTATAAGAGGGTGA
The DNA here is from genome assembly GCA_039934715.1 of Ignavibacteria bacterium. Lineage (GTDB taxonomy): Bacteria > Bacteroidota > Ignavibacteria > Tepidaquicellales > Tepidaquicellaceae > JAGPCH01. The sequence continues at coordinate 2,584 of JBDTLQ010000258.1, forward strand.
TATTATTGTTATCAGAAAATAAATGTCATCCCTTCGGGATCTATTTTGTAGAATTCTTTTTACTATAATACTGCCATCCCTTCGGGATTTGGTTATCAACTTTCAATCCGGTTCTTTATTATTTCGCTTTTAATTTTATTAATTAAAATTGTTTTGTACAACACTGCTATTCACTATTCACTATTCACTATTCACTATTGACTATTGACCATTGATAATTGATAATTGATAATTATATTTGTGTTACCTGTATCATATTAGCAGACTCCGTATCCGAGAAGGGCATAGGTGCAATAAAAACCACTCTGTCGGATTTATTTAAAATGTTATTTGATACAATTTGTTCATCTATCATTTCCACTGTCTCCCTGTACCTGTTTCTTTTTTCTATTAATATAGATTCAACACCCCAGATGAGCTTGCATCTCTTAATGATGGTTTCATCATAGGATGCGGAGATGATTTGAGCTGACGGTCTGTGATTGGATAATAAAAGAGGAGACTTGCCGGTATGTGTTACAGTAACGATTGCTTTGGCATTTACTCTCGTCGCGATCTCAACCGCAGAATTGCAGATCGTGTGCAATGTATTTTCCGGAGAATCTTCTATAAATATCTCTTTAAAGTAAGTGGATTTCTTTATTGTCTCTGTTTTCAATATGATTTTTTTCATGGTAGTTACTGCAAGGATAGGATAATCACCGGTTGAAGTTTCAGCTGAAAGCATAACGCAGTCAGTTCCGTCAAGAATGGCGTTGGCAATATCAGAAGCCTCTGCTCTTGTCGGAGACTGGTTATGGATCATTGATTCAAGCATTTGCGTCGCAGTTATAACAGGCTTAATGGCTTCATTGCACTTCCTTATTATAACTTTCTGTATAAGCGGAACGTCTTCGGTTGAGATCTCGACACCCATATCACCCCTGGCAACCATTATCACGTCGGCTTCATGGATAATGGAGTCAATGTTTTCAACTGCTTCAGGTCTTTCAATCTTCGCTATTATTGGAATGCTTTGACCTTTTGAATAAATCAGTTTCCTGAGGCGAACAATGTCTTCCGAGTTTCTGACAAAGCTCATTGCAACGAAATCAACATTATTCTGAAGTCCGAATCCAAGATACTCTATATCTTTCTCAGTTAAAGGCGGCAGGTTCAATTTTGTGTGAGGAAGATTAATACCTTTGTTCTCTTTTAAAAGCCCTCCTTCAAGAACTTCACATTCAATTTTATTATCAACAGGCTCATTTGAAATTACTCTCAGCCGGAGGTTGCCGTCATCAAGAAGTATCATTTCATTTTTCTTAACGTCATTGATAAGTTCGGGATAATTTGTTGAAATAATTTTTTCATTCCCAATTATATTTTCCGATGTAATATATATAGTCGAATTGTTTATAAGATCGATCGCGCCTTTTTCAAGTTTCCCTACCCTTATTTTTGGTCCCGGAAGATCCTGTATGATCGCGATCATTTTCTTTTTAAGCTTTCCGGCTTCGCGTATATTTTCAATGTATTGTTTATGGATCTCATGAGTGCCGTGAGAAAAGTTCAGTCTCGCCGCGTCCATGCCTGCATCGATAAGCATTGAAATCTTTTCAACAGTATCCACCGCGGGTCCAATCGTACAGATTATTTTTGTTTTCTTGTAAATCAATATTGGTTAGTTGAGTAAGTTAATTATGTTAATTATGTTAATTATGTTAATTATGTTAATTATGTTAATTATGTTAATTTTGTTAATTTTGTAATTAATTTGATTCAGGTCAAAAAATATGTAACTACTAAGCACACTGCATTTACAAGATTAATCCAATTAACACATTCAACCAATTAACACATTTAACCAATTAACACATTTAACCAATTAACACATTTAACTAAATTAACTAATCAACAAACTAACTTAAATGAAAAATCTTAAAAATAAAATTGTTCTTATCACCGGAGCTACAAGTGGTATCGGAAAAGCGGCAGCTTACAGCTTTGCGGAGCTTGGATGTGATCTTATACTTACCGCAAGAAGACAAGACCGGCTCGAAAAAATTTCGGAGGATTTGAAATCAAAACATAACATTAAAGTACTGACTCTGGTAATGGATGTTCAGTTATATGAAAATGTAAAAATGAACATTGAAAGTCTGAATAGTAATTGGAGTAAGATCAATATACTCATCAACAATGCAGGACTTGCAAGAGGATTAAGTAAAATTCAGGATGGCGATGTGAATGACTGGTATGAAATGATTGATACAAATGTGAAGGGGGTTCTATATGTTTCAAAATTTGTTATTCCATTGATGCTGAAAAATAATTCAGGACATATCATTAACATAGGGTCGATCGCCGGGAAAGAAGTTTATCCTATGGGAAATGTTTATTGCGCTTCGAAGCACGCTGTTGACGCGATCACCAAAAGCATGAGAATGGAGCTGGTGGATACGCCGGTTAAAGTTTCGTCACTTGATCCGGGTCTTGTAGAAACTGAATTCAGTCTTGTGCGTTACAGGGGCAATGAAGAAAAAGCGAAGACAACATATAAAGGCATTAAGCCATTAACTCCCAATGACATCGCTGAGGCAATTATTTTTACCGCAACAAGGAATGATAATTTTGTTGTCGCTGAAATGGTCTTGTTTCCAAAAGCTCAGGCGAGCGTGAGAGACATCGTTAGGAGCAGTTAATAGTT
>JBDTLQ010000259.1:0-5220 GCA_039934715.1 Ignavibacteria bacterium
CGTTCAGTCCGGTGTTGGTAGTTGGTGTAATGTCATAATATCTTAGTATGCTTGTGTTGCCACCCAAGCCGCTTTGAACATTGTGACCTCTTCTTATTTCAGTGCTTCCTAAGTTAACAGCAGTTGTCAGTACAGCTCCAAGTCCTCCGACATTCAATCCTGAAGGAGCGTTCAGAGTTCTCGTTGTTGTGATATAACCTGAAGTTCCTTTCACTGTATTTCCTGGTGTTTCGGTTAAATATCCTGTCGGGGATAAGGTTAAGACAAAACCATTGAGATTCAGATCGCCGAGTACTACCTGAAGTGAATCATTAACAGCTGTCGCGTTAATCAGTGAAGTACCCGCGTTGTTGTTAATTCTTAATTTATTGTATGTGATGTTTGTTGTTGAAATGCTCTGTCCTGAAGTGCCGTTATATTCAACCATTCCGGTCGTGGTATTAAATGTCCCGCTGTTTACGATAGGATTGGAAGCAGTGAAAGAAAGTTTGAATGTCATCAGATTAAATGTACCGCCTGAACTTATAGTGACGCTTGCCATTTTATGATCGCTTCCTAATGTCACAGTAGAGCCGGTTACTACATTTGCATTGGTCTGCCATGTTCCGGTCCCCGAAAGATTATGCGCGCCGGTTTCAAAAAAGAAATTATTAAAATTAATATTTCCGTTGTTTATGAAATTTGTACCGTACATTCTGAAAGCCGGAGCACTTGCAGATATTGTACCGTTGTTTGTTACATCACCGTTTGAGCGAAGCGTATATCCTCCACTCGCGGAAGTTATAGTGGCCCCTGTATCAATTGTGATAGGTCCATTGACCGCTCCTATATATGGAGGATTATCATCATAAACTGAAGCTGAACCCGTATTGATTTTCAAAGGTGCGTTGAAGATACAACCTGCTCTGAGGATAAGAGCTGTTGAACCCTGCGTACGAAATATTCCTGAGTTAGAAACGGTTGCAAGGTTATTCAAATAGAAAACACCAATTAGTGTAAATGTAAATGTATTGGGATTTAAAATTCCGCCGCCGTTTATACTAAAATTAGATCCAGGCGAGAATGTCACATTACTACCTAAAGAAACATTTCCTGTACTGCCGATTGTAATGTTAGTATTTGTAAAAGAACCCGCACCGGAAACAGTTGTTACAGAATCAAAAGTTAATCCGGGCCCGGTAATTAAATTATTATTGATCAGGGAGGCTCCCCTTATTCTGTAAGTGTGAGAACTGGTTCCTGTCATAGTGCCGTTATTTATTACGTTTCCTTTTACCTGGAATGTGTAACCTCCGGGACCGCCTGTTAAAGTGGCACCTGCATCAACTGACACGGGACCATTGAAGGCCGCTACGTATGGAGCTTGGTCATTGTATGCTAGAGTGTTACCTGTATTAACTTTGAATGGTGTATTAAAAATTGAACCATTCCTGTTATAAACTGTGGCAGTACCTTGTGTCTGAATTAAACCTGAATTAAAAGTTGTACCGCCGCTATTGACAGCAAAGATACACGAATTAAAAGTTACAGTATTTGAATTAGGATTTAAAATACCTCCGTTAACACTAAAGGTACCGTTTAAAGCAAAAGTAACATTGTTTAAAAAAGATAATATGCCTGGTGTGTTAATATTTATGTTTTGTCCGGTGTAAGTTCCTGCTCCCGCAATCGCTGTTGAAGAATCAAAGCTAAGGTTATAACATGTTACAGAATTGTTGTTTATAAAATTAGAACCTCTCATTCTGAAGTTATTTCCTGAACCGGATGAAGTGATAGTTCCATTATTGGTTACAATGTTGTTTGCCTGTGTGGTATAGCCTCCATTTGGCTGAGTGAGTGTAGCGCCTGCATCAACCGTTATCGTACCGCTAAAGACTGCGAAGTATGGCCCCTGATCATTGTAAGCAGTCAGAGTACCGGTATTAACTCTTATTGCACTATTGAATGTTGAGCCGTTTCTGAAAATAAAATTTACATTGTTCTGTGTTTGCATGATACCTGCATTAATACCTGTGCCTGTTACAACGCCGCCGCTGTTGATCTCTATATTACCGGAAGTAAATGTAAATGTTTTTGAAGAGGGTGTAAACGTTCCACCGTTGTTAATGACAAAAGAACTTCCGGGAGAGAATGAAAGATTGTTCGATAGAGAAACAACACCCGGACTGTTGATACTTATATTTGTACCGTTATACAATCCTGTACCGGAAAGACTTGTAGTTGAATCAAATATCATTGTTGCCGGAGAAATTATTGAATTATTTGTAAGTGTAGGACCTCTCATAATAAAGCTATTTCCAGTGATAGTCCCGTTGTTTGTAACATTTCCATAAGCACGGTTTGAATATCCTCCACCTTGTGTAGTCAGTATCGCTCCGGCATCAACTGTTAGTGAGCCTTTGTAATTTGCAATGAATGGACCGTTATCATCACTGGAAATTGTTGTGCCTGTATTTACTTTGAGTGGACCATTGAAGTTTGAGCCGCCCCTGACGACCATCGCTACAATTCCTTGTGTTTGAAAAATACCGGAATTAAAAACGGTGCCGCCGCTATTTATAAAGCAGGTTCCTGAGTTGAAAGTAAAAGTTTTTGTATTCGGGTTAAGTACTCCTCCCGAAATAATAGTGAAACTGGAAGTCGGGGAGAAAGTCAGATTATTTGCAAGTGATACATTACCGGTTGATCTGATGGCAATTGCAGAACTGGTATACGCGCCGGTTCCGGATAAAGAAGTAGTCGAATCAAAATATAAATTTGATCCTCTGATCGTGTCATTGTTTGTTAGTGATGGTCCTCTCATTACAAAGTAACCGCCGGAGCTGGTTATGATGCCATTGTTTACAACATTTCCATTCACCTGAACCGGGTAACCACCGGGCTGTATCGCGAATGTTGCTCCTGCATCCACAGTAAATGTCCCCTTAAAAACTGATGTCGTAGCCGATGCATCGTAAGCAGTTGTTGTTCCCGAATTAACTTTAAACGCTGCTGTAAGATTTGAGCTACTGTTTTCTATTAATACTGAAGTTCCCTGAGTCTGCAATGTTCCTGAGCCTGTAATTGCTCCTCCGTTACTTACAAACAGATCTGTACCACTTCCGTCTTTTATTGTTAATGTAATAGCTGCATTAATGGAAATTGTTGCGCCGTTATTAACTATCAGCTGATCCGCGCTGACATTAACCGTTATTGTTACAGTATTAGGGCTCTGAATAGTAATAACACCGCTGGTATCGTTAGGTGTGCTTGTAGCTGCTATCCATGTGCCTCCGCTGTTTGTTGACATCTGCCAGGTAGCAGCTGAATTCCAGTTACCCGTGGCAATACTTCGGAAATATTCATTAGCTGAATAAGCTGATTCATTTGAATGAATAATCAAAAGAAATACAATACCAATACATTGAAATATTTTTTTCATCTTTTTTCTCCTTTCTGAAGAATTTTTTTATTATTTTCTGATTATAAAATTTGAATTTTAAAATTACCTCCCAATACATTTTGAGATGTTAACTTAATCTTTTATCAAGTTAAGTTCGTATGGCGTTACGATGTATGATAATAGATTTGTATGTGGGAGGTAATAGTGTTTTGGTTCAGGTTCAAAAAATTTTAACATCGTGTTCGCCATTTGATTAAAAATAGAATAAATGATCATTGTAATCAAAGAAAGTTTTTTTTGATTTTAGAAATTTTTATACTCCTGATACAATTTCTCATATATCATTCTTTGATTTTTACAATGTATTCTAAATAATTTCATTACCTGCTTTTAGAAAATTTACACTTCATTCTTTTACTGAAATAATTTTTTTAAAAAATTAAAAAGGGCTGAATGCCCATCCAGCCCTTACTACAATTAGCTTGGAAAAACTAAGCTAGTTCTTTCGTATTGTATTTCCTCCTTTAATGAACTTCTTCTTGATCATTTTTTCAAATAAAAGAAGAAGCCATTGCTGAATCAATTGGCGCAAGTAGTTTTTTATTGAGATAAATACAGGAGAGAATTTTTTAAAAAATAATTTTAAAAAATTCTTACATCAAACGCCAACGATACAACTTAAGTATTATTTGAAATGATTGTCAAAGAAACATTTTTCCGTTTTTAGAAAAATTTTGTTACCGTTTTTTGGCGATTTCTGATAATAATTTTGAAAAAGCATTCTTATCGTTTAATTTTCACCTTTTTCTTCTGTATCTATGATTTTATAAAAGCAGAATTTTAGAAAAATTATTGATTTTAAAAATTCATGGAAATAAAAAAATTCATAATTTAACGATCTCCCAAAAAGCATATATAAAGGAGTAACCCTTGACAATGAAAATGTGCCGTTTTCATACAATAAGAAAAAGCGTAGAAAATATTTAATTTTAAGAGTATTTTATACACTATCTGCACAATCCGGAAAATAAATGCTAATCTGAAAGTTGAAATTACTGAAGTAAGAATTTTATAAAAAGAATCACTGAATGAAGAATACAAAGTTAGTACAGCTTCTGAAAACATTTTCGCCCGCAGAAATGAAAGAGTTTAAAGACTTTGTTTCATCCCCGGTATTCAACAAGAACAAAAAGGTGATCAGGCTTTATGAAAATTTGAAAAAATTCTATCCCGGGTTCAATAATCCAAAGCTGACAGATGAAAAAATTTTTGAAGTAATATTCCCGGGCGAGAAGTACAATTATTTCAAGATAAGAAATATCTCTTCGGATCTGTTCGCTCTCGGAAAGGAGTTTCTAATATTTCTATATCAAAAGACAAATGATGATTACAATTATAAGGAAGTTTTTTTGCTGACACAGCTCCGCGACAGAAAACTTGACCCGGTTTTCGAACAGCATCATAAATTGTATTCCGATACGATTGAAAATTCCGCGATCAAGGATGAATATTATTTTTATCAGAAACATTTGCTTACAGACGAAATGGCATTTTATCTGGCTCCCAGAGAACCAAACACAAACCTTCCCCATCTTCAGAATTCAATGAATGATTTTCTGAAATTCTCTCTTATAAAACTTCTGAAGTTTTATAACATAATGCTTCATGAAAAGAAACAAAACAATTTTGACTATGATACAAAAATGCTCGACGAAGTGCTTTCCTATATTGACAGAAACAAAAGTGAAGATAATCCGACACTCCTTATCTATTACTACATTATACTACTGGAAAAAGAAAAGCAGGCAAAATACTTTTTTGAGCTGAAGAAATTAAAG
>JBDTLQ010000260.1:0-5207 GCA_039934715.1 Ignavibacteria bacterium
ATCATTTGATCTTAGTATCATTTGATCTTAGTATCATTTCATCTTAGTATCATTTCATCTTAGTATCATTTCATCTTAGTATCATTTGATCTTAGTTCAGGAAAGGGTTATACTTTTTTTCATCTTTAACATTTGTGATCTCCATGTGACCAGGGTACAGTTTATAATCATCTTTACTGTTCCCGAACAATTTATTTTTAATTGAATCAATAAGAACTTTCATATCACCGCCCTGCAGATCAGTTCTTCCTATTGAGTTTTTAAATATCAGGTCACCGCAAAAGACCGTTTTATTTTTATCATCAATTATACATACACTGCCCGGTGAATGCCCGGGAGTATGAATGAATTTCAATTCCGATCCGTCTATTTTTATCACAGTTTGTTCCGTAAGATATTCATCCACCGGAGGAGGCGCGGGAAAGTCCAGGCCAAAGAATCTTGACTGGTCTTTCGCATTATCAAGAAGGAACACATCGTCCTTATGCATCAGCACAGGAACCTTCAATAGTTCTTTTGCAAATTGATTTCCGAGAATGTGATCAATGTGCCCGTGAGTATTGATGATGTATTTGATATTTATTTTATTGTCCCTGATGATATCAGTAACATGTTTCTTCTCAGCCTCTGTGAACGCTGCGGGGTCAATGATGATGCCGTCACCGGATGTTTCATCATAGTAGATATAACAATTCATGCTAAAAGGGTTGAGCGGGATTTGAATTACTTTCATTGTTATATAAATTGATTTTACTTAATTTGCGACTGATTTAATATATTAATGAGTGATACAGACAAAATTAAAATAATTGCAACCAATCGGAAAGCTAATTTTGAATACGAGATATTAAGCAGGTACGAAGCCGGAATGGTCATTACCGGGACTGAAGTAAAATCTCTTAGAGATGGCAAGGTTAATATGCAGGAAGCTTATGGCAGAATCATCAACGATGAGGCATGGATCATAAATTCACACATCAACGAATATAAATTCGGAAACATAAACAATCACGAACCTTTAAGAACAAGAAAGCTCTTATTAAATAAAAAGGAAATAAGAAAGATCAAACAGGAGCTTCAGGAAAAGGGTCTTACTCTTGTTCCGCTCAAAATGTATTTCAAAGGCTCTCTTGTAAAGATGGAGATCGGGATCGCCCGCGGAAAGAAATTGTATGACAAGAGAGAATCAATTAAAAAAAGAGAAGTAGAAAGAAAACTTAGCAGGATATAATGTTTGCACCCCTTAAAGAACAAATGGATATTATCCGTGAGGGAACGGTTGAAATAATCCCGGCGGATGAACTCGTGAAGAAAATTGAAAAGTCGGTTAAGGAAAACAAGCCGCTTAATATAAAGCTAGGTTGTGATCCTTCACGTCCTGACCTTCATATCGGACACTCGGTGGTACTGAATAAGCTGAGACAGTTTCAGGACCTGGGCCATAATGCTATACTGATTGTCGGCGACTATACAGGAATGATTGGTGATCCTTCAGGTAAAAAAAAAACAAGACCGCAGCTGACCTTTGAAGAGACGAGACTTAACGGTGAATCTTATTTTACACAAGCCGGCAAGATACTTGATATTAAGAAAGCGAAAATATTTTATAACTCCGAATGGCTCAGCAAGCTAGATCTTAAAGATCTGATCAGCTTATTGAGTAAGTTTACAGTGCAGAGAATTTTAGAGAGGGATGATTTTACAAACAGGATCAAAGAGCAGACAGAAATTGCCTTGCACGAGATGCTCTATCCGATAATGCAGGGTTACGATTCATATGCTATCGACGCTGATGTAGAGCTCGGAGGAACGGATCAGAAGTTCAATAATCTTGTCGGAAGAGATGTTCAAAAAAGATTTGGGAAGGAACAGCAGGTCGTGATAACAATGCCGTTGATAGAAGGTACTGACGGTTATGAAAAGATGAGCAAGTCTTTGGATAATGCGATCGGGATCACTGAAGAGCCGAAAAATATTTTCGGAAAGACGATGAGCATACCGGATGCATTGATCTATAAATACTTTCAGCTTACAACCAAATCAACTCCGGATGAACTCGCGAAGATAAAGAAAGATCTTGAAAGCGAAGAGGTGAATCCGAGAGATGTAAAAAGAAAGCTGGGGTATGAACTTGTTAAGCTTTATTATGATGAAGATACAGCTGTAAGGACAATTGAGGAGTTTGATAAAGTATTTATTAAAAAGGAAATTCCGGATGATGTTCCCGAGGTGACAATGAAAGAGGTTTCAATGAAGCTTGTTGATCTGCTCACCACTACGAATTTATCCGAGTCAAAGACGAATGCAAGAAAACTTATAGAGCAGGGAGCTGTCAGTATAGACGGAAAAAAAGTTACCGATATAAACCTTAATGTTGATATCAGGCACGAGATGATATTCAAAGTTGGTAAGAGAAAGTTTTTGAAGATCAATAAAGAGATAGCTGATTGATCAGTGTAGTTTGCTGCCTGAGAGAAATTAAGTAAGAGAGTAAGTAAGAAACAATATTCAATAAATTAATTACAGACAGGAGAAGAAAAAATTGTTCAAACCGACAAAACTATTTTTCACAAAAGGTGTAGGCAGGCATAAGGATTATCTGCAGTCATTTGAGCTGGCGTTGAGACAGGCAGGAATTGAAAAATGCAACATAGTTACCGTATCGAGTATATTTCCGGGAGGATGTAAGAGATTAAGCGTGGAACAGGGAACGGCTCTGCTAGAGCCGGGTCAGATCACATTCTGCGTAATGGCAAGAAATTTTACAAACGAACCTAACAGGCTTATTGCTTCGTCTATCGGTGTAGCGCTTCCGTCCGATGACAGCCATTACGGATATATCTCTGAGCATCATCCATTCGGAGAGAACGAAAAGGTAGCGGGGGAATACGCGGAAGATCTAGCGGCTACAATGTTAGCTACAACTCTCGGTGTGGAGTTTGATCCCGAAACTGCATGGAATGAAAGAGAGAATCTGTACAAGCAAAGCGGGAAGATAATCAAGACATTCAATGTGACCCAGTCTGCTGAAGGGGACAAAGCCGGATTATGGACAACTGTCATATCGTGTGTCGTGTTTCTTCCGTAGATAAATAACTGATAATGTATATTTAAGATGTTAAAAAAAATTTATATAGGTATAGCTATTGGCACTCTGCTTGGTCTTGCAGTACCTGTGATCTTAAAGTTCAGGAAAGAGCGGGAATTATTTTCAGACGAAGATCTGTCCGATGACGGCGAGCATAACAGCATGCTCGACGAAGCAAATGATTTTCTTTTATCCACAAGAAAAAAAGTGAATGAGATGGTGAAAGATGCCGAGATAAAGTCGGGTTCAATTCTAAATGATGCTGCAACAATACTTTCAAAAGCTAAAGATAAAACTTCGGAGATCCATTATGATATGCAAGATTCTGCAAGAGATGAAATCAATAAACTAAAGGAAGAAATAGAAAAGAGTATCGTTGAGTTTAAAAAAAAGTTGGATAGTGAATGATGTTTCTTTATCGCCGGAAGAGCGGTAATCATAAAATAAGATAATGCATTATAAATTATTTTCCCGGTTACGAGAGTAAGCGGGATTTTTTTTTATATTTTTAAAAAATCTTACTAATACAAATTCTAAATTAAAAAGTGAAAATCATGAAAAAGAAAAATAAGACAATAAAATTGTCCTCAGCAAAAAACAAGATGATCCCTCTTCACGCAGAAAAAGAATTCACAATAACAAATGAAAAGCTTCAGCCGGTAACGAGACCCGGGGTTGAGTTTGCTTCAGAAAAGTCAATGCTTGCCAAACTGAAAGCCGTCAGTACAATCAATGTAAATAAAATTTCTAATTATCTTATCTTATCGGCAAAGACACCTTACACTCCAAACAAGGGATTTGTCAATGCGTTAAACTGTCAGGCTATGTTTCCCGACGGACCAAATATTGATTTTCCCTGGTGGACACCGCAGAATCAGAGCCTTCCCACGGCGGGAAAGATAGAGATCTGGCTTACTGATCTGGAAAATGGAAAGAACCTTACCGTAGAAATCCGAAGCACAGGATATTCCGCCAGCAGTGAATCGGTTTATGAAATACGAAGCTCCATAACTCCGGGGCTTTACGGATATTTTCCGGTTAAGGTTGATTCGAAGATTGATCTGTATTTTCCGAATATTCAAACAGAAGGAATGGAGCTGATCTCAATGGAGGCAATACACATGGAAGGAAGCTGGGTCTTCTTTGACGCAAAAATTAATCTGGTTGAATAAGTAAAATGAAAAGACCTCACATTTTTTTAATATGAGGTCTGTATAAAATAATTTATGAAATAAATTTTATTAAGGGCTCAGTGGTGACTTGACCCTGGCAAAAAGTGTAACATTATTAGCGCATCTTAATAAGTCTTTGAGATCAACTTTACTATCACCGGTCAGATCATCCGGCAAAAGGACACCCGTTACAAAATTTGTCTGGTCATTGTATATTGCAAGCTGATCAACCTGATTGACAACTCCATCCTGATTTACGTCTCCTGTATACATACAATATTTAGTTCGCGTAAGCACAAGATTATTTTCATATGCCTGTGAAGCGGCGGTGATAAAACTGTAAGTATTAGGCAAACCATTTGAGATAAGATACTCACCTCCGCCCTTACTCCATGTTTCAATGCTGTTAAAATGTTTTACAACAATGTAGTAATTACCACTCGGTGCATTTACAAATGAGAATTTTCCGGTGTAGGTTGCTGAATCTATCACTCCTCTTGTCGAATCAATGATTGCGTAAGGTGCTACGGTATCTCTCAGCAGAACTGTGACTGTATCATTCCTTCCCATCCTACCTGAAGCCCGTACGAGCCCTTCCATTCCCGCGCTGAGATTCAGAACGAGACTCTTGATCGGAATGTAATCTACAAATCCCAGAGCTGGGTCATCTGTTTTATGGAATATGTGTGCTTCGACGGAATCAAGAATAGTAGTGCCCCAATAATTATTTTCAGCTTTTATGGAATCAATTGTATTGTTGTACAGATCGTAGATCTGTCCAGTGTTTGAATTGTCGTAAATTTGATTCAGTCCCATGTCACTGGTATCCGCGCTGGTGAGATCTCCCATGTTTGGCTTAGCCGTTCCCTGTATTGTAATGCCCCATAGATTTCCTCTTATAATGTTACGCGTTACAACAGACTTTTGAGTTGTACCGCCATTAAAAT
>JBDTLQ010000261.1:0-5202 GCA_039934715.1 Ignavibacteria bacterium
TTTAAGACATATGCAGAGAAAATTAATTATCAAAAGACAAGAAGCGGAAGTTTATTTCTCAAGCCATTCAGAAGGAAAATCATTACTAATGATAATTACTTTAAGAGAATTATTTTTTACATACATTACAATCCGGTTCATCATAAAATATCAGAGAGTTTCGTGGATTACAAATGGAGTTCTTATAAAAGAATAATTGATCCAAAAAAAACTAATTTGGAAAAGACAGAATTAATCTCAATGTTTGATGGAATAATGAACTTTATTGATTTTCATAAGGATATGTGCAACCTTAAAAAGATTGCGGAATTTGTTATTGAATAAATAATCGATGGCATCCAAAACCCGATGCCATCTGAACCAATTCTGAAATTCAGGAGTGAACTTAATAAATTCCTTTCAAGCCTTATCAACTCCGGTAAAATTATATTTTCTTACAGTAAACATCTTCACCGACCAGAAAATCATATTAAGCAATATGCCAAGAAGAATTGTCATTCCCCAGGTCCTTGGATGTGAAAGAGGATCATAAATTCTTTCGAAAACATCGGACAAAAGCAAAACCGGATTATTGATAATATCCCAGCTGTTCCATCTTAGAAATCTTCCAAGATAAACCCCAAAGCTTCCCATGAAAAGCAAAATCACCATAAAAAAATTAATGATTCTTGGCTTCAGTCTTTCAGTCAATAAGGATTCAATATTCAGAAGACTATGAAACCCATACGAAAGCCCGGTCCATGCGAATGAAAGTATAATGATCAGATCAAACCATTGCGGTGCGTTTCTCCTGTTTTGCAAATGGAACAGGTCTGTCAGAATGTAAGGAGAGTTGGGGAAAAAGATCAGCCATGTAAAAATTAATAGGAAAAGAGTTAAAATGTTATCTTGATGTTTTTTCCTTGATGCAATTATCATGCTAAGAATCCACGGTATGAATGCAAGAAATAAATTCCAGTTCAGGAATAAATATTCGCCGGTTCCTGTAAAAGCAATTCGTGTTATAGAAAGAAAAAGACAAAATACCGACATCGATATAAGGATAACTGTTATGTTCAATTTCCCTGAGCTTTTCAGCTGACTGATCATTTGAAAGAGTTTGTTAAAAAAAAAAATTACTTTTGATTACGGAAGGTGTTATGTTTTGTTTTCAGAAATGATGAGATTTCGTATCAGAAAAAAAAAATCTCCACCCGATAAAACGCGGGTGGAGATCAATTAAAGGAAGAACAAATATGAAAGAACAATTGCCGGCGGGCGCCGGCTGATGTAAAATAACAAAACTTTGCATATAATGAAACAGCAGAAATTGTATACAAAAAATCAAAAAAATCAGAGCAGTAGGATCATGTTTGAACCCTATTTTATTAACAACATCCTCTTAACATCTGAATAATAGCCTGAGATCAGTTTGTAAAAATAAACACCGCTTGGAAAATTACTTCCGTCAAACTGTACTTCATAACTTCCTGCTCCCTGCTTTTCGTTAACCAGGGTTTTAACATCTATTCCAAGCGCATTGTAAATAATAAGCTTTACATTTGATGTTTGTCGCTTACTGTCTGCAGGGATCTTATACCGGATAACTGTAGAAGGATTGAACGGATTCGGATAATTTTGTTCCAGATTGAATGACTCCGGGACCTGTGTATTCGAAGAGATCCCTACCGGTCCGATGCTGTAACTGTTTATTTTCACATCATCAACATACCATCCATCATCAGTAACAAAACCGTCACTTGCCAGTCTGAATCTTATCTTTATCTCTCCGGCACCTCTTACATACGGTGTAATATCAAGGCTTTGCTCCGTCCATTCTGAAAGAATTCCGTTGTATGATTTCACTGTCTGCCAATTGGTATCAGGGTATTCTGAAACTTCAACTCTGCAAAAATCATATCCTGCTTCGGTTGAATATTTATGAAAAAAGTTAAGTAAAATAACAGGCGTTGATGCTGAGTTAATTCCATTTGCCATAGTCATAGAATTATTCTGATCATTTGAATACTGACCTGTAGGCGAATCCGTAAATGAATGAGTCGGTGAATTTGATTGTGAAGATGTGATACCCCATGTCTGATTGGTGGTCCAGTTTGCAAAGGTAACTTCAGCGTTGTCATTCAGTACAACATTTCCTGTACCTATCAATACATAAACATCCTGTGAATATAAAGTGGTAGTATCCATTCTGATACTTAGTCTTGCAGCAAGTGAGGTATTGATAAAAGCATTTGCTCCAATTGAGAAATCAAAGATTGAACTGTCGGATACAAACGATGCGATTGAAGGATATGAATACTCCTGAACCGGAATGGTAAGTTTCGCACTTACAGGGATCAGGCTGACTTTAATATTTGAAGCATTCAACAGACCCTTATTTTTGAAAAAGATCTTCAGGTTACCGGATTCACCGGGATTATAGGTCTGCTGATTAAAAACTTTAGAATCAGGATCAATAAATGCTCCCGCAATAAGTGACATGTATTGATTTGAATAAAGCATGTTCTGAGCAAGCGGAATGATCTCGCTTTGTGAAGGCCAGAAGCTTCCACCTGTCTCTGGTGTAATTCCAAATATATTATGCCCCGCATGAGCAGAGTCGTTATAGAACCAGTCATCAGCTCCGCCTCTGACAAAGTATCCCAGTGTTTGAGAAGTTGTTCCTGTAGTATAATTGCTTGTCTGACTCATGTCAGAGAGAAACTGATTGAACTTATTATCATCGGGAGTAGGGACAGGATCAATATAATCCCATGGCTTTAGTAAATAGTTGCCGAAGGTGTGCGAGTTGAAAGTAGTATTGAAATTTCTTGAGTTGACAAAATTCATAATGTTACGTGTTTCAATTTCGGAGAAAGGGGACTTTCCTCTATAAGTGCTTTGCCCGCCGGAGCATGAATCTGTACTTGATCCTTCGTTTGAAGAATTCCAGAAATCGAATATGCCATAGTTCCTGTTCAGGTCAACCCATCCGCAGGCTCCGCTGCCATGTCTGTTGCATCTCCACATTCCGCCTCCGCCCGGATTGGTGGTTTCGTTATATACATAGCCATCCGCGTTCAGTACAGGCAGCCAGTAAATTTCCCTGGTGTTAAGAATATATGTCGCGATAGGATCCTTACCATAATTTTCAAACAGCCAGTAAAAGTAATACATTTGTGTTTCCATGCTTTCGGGTTCACGTGCATGTATAAGCGCGTTATAAAACACTTCAGGTCGTCCTGTCGGGGCATCGGGGCTATGAGTCACTCTGACGACCCATTGTGTTCTTCCCTGAAAAGTATTGCCGATGGGAAATTTTTCTGAAATAAACTGAGGATATTCTGCCCTCATTGAATCCAGCTTTGCTACAACCTCGCTGTACTTGAGATACCCTCCCATTGTACCATATATGGAGTGAGAGACGTTATCTTTTTCTTTTGCCTGATCCATCTGAATATCGATTTCCGGTTGTGTCATCTTCTTTTGCTCACTGTAATATTTCTCCCAGTCGTCGACAAGTATTTTAAAGGAAACACCGGAATTTTTCAATTGATCCAACTCATATTCCGAGAGCCAGGTGTCAAGATATTTCCCGGGCTTTCTGTTTGAATGATCTATGATCAGGCCTGAGCCTGACATTTTTTTAAAATCATTTTCATTTAACGCGAAAATTCTTACTTCAGAATATTTTGGCTGATTTTCTGCATCCGAAGAACCTTGGTCAGAAGAATTAAAAGATAAGAAGACAAAAAAAGTCAGCATTAAAATTGTAAAGCAAAAAGAAGAAACTATTCTCTTATAATTGATTTTGGAGTTCATATTGAAGCAGATAATTATTCTTTATAAAATTATTTTAAAACTAAAATATGTTATTGGGATTGTTTATTCAAATCAATAAGATAAAGAACAGGGACTGCTTCACTGATCTCAAAACACTATATAAAAAAAGCCACCTGCCTTAAACAGGTGGCTGGAGCAATAGATTAATTCAACTTTGAAAAACTTCCTTTACTTCTTATCCTTATCCTTATCCTCATCCATGACTTCGAAATCAGCATTCTCTACGTTGCCATCAGCTCCTGCAGACGGACCTTCAGCACCTGGCTGCGAGCCTGTTGATCCCTGCTGCTGTCCGTCTCCTTCCGCAGTTGATTGTGAATACATCTGTGATGAAGCTTCATTCCATACTGTGTTATACTCATCCATTGCACTCTTCAGATTATTTGCATTGTCCGACTTTACAGCGTCTTTCAATCTGTCCAAAGCTAGCTGAACTTTTGAACGAAGTTCCGGAGTTAATTTGGCTTCAAATTCTTTTAATTGTTTTTCACCCTGGAATACCATCGCGTCTGCCTGGTTCTTCATATCGATCATTTCTTTTCTCTTGTTATCTTCTGTCTCGTGTTCTTTAGCATCCTTCTTCATTTTTTCAATTTCAGCTTCTGATAATCCCGATGAGTGAGTGATCTTTATCTGCTGCTGCTTTCCGGTATTTTTTTCGGTAGCAGAAACATTCAATATCCCGTTCGCATCAATGTCAAAGGTTACGTCAACCTGCGGAACACCTCTTGGTGCTGGCGGTATTCCGTCAAGATGAAATCTGCCAAGCGTTCTGTTATCGGAAGCCATTGGTCTTTCACCCTGTAAGACATGAATCTCTACTGACGGCTGATTGTCCGAAGCAGTGGAGAAGGTTTGAGATTTTTTGGTCGGGATGGTTGAGTTGGACTCAATTAGCTTTGTCATAACGCCGCCCAGTGTTTCGATACCAAGCGACAACGGAGTAACATCAAGCAATAATACATCCTGGACATCACCCGCTAATACACCGCCCTGAATAGCTGCGCCGATCGCGACAACTTCATCAGGATTAACACTCTTGTTAGGCTCCTTACCAAATACCTTTTTTACGGTTTCCTGTACCATCGGAATTCTTGTAGAACCACCGACTAATATCACTTCGTCGATCTCACTTACTTTGTAACCTGAATCTTCAATAGCCTTTTTGCATGGTCCGACGGTTCTTTCAACGAGATCAGAGATCAGTGATTCGAACTTTGATCGTGTGATCGTTTCAAGAAGGAACTTCGGTCCTTCAGCTGTTGCTGTAATGTATG
Organism: Ignavibacteria bacterium; assembly: GCA_039934715.1. Taxonomy (GTDB): domain Bacteria; phylum Bacteroidota; class Ignavibacteria; order Tepidaquicellales; family Tepidaquicellaceae; genus JAGPCH01. The sequence continues at coordinate 5,100 of JBDTLQ010000261.1, forward strand.
GAAGATTTATTTCGGTCTGTGAACTTGTTGAAAGAGCTTTCTTCGCATTCTCAGCAGCCTCTTTCAGTCTTTGTAAAGCCATAGGATCTTTTCTGAGATCGAT